>JACVRP010000087.1 GCA_014534385.1 Cyanobacteria bacterium Co-bin13 | reverse complement strand
CCGGGGTAGAGATCAATTTTGTTAAAGACCAGCAGCAGCGGCTTTTGGGCTGCCTGGAGCTGCTGTAGGGCAGCATATTCGGTGTGAGTAATGTCGCCAGCTACCACAAAGAGAATTAAGTCCACCTGCTGGGCCACGGTCTGGGCCATGCCGGCCCGCGCTGCCCCATCAATTTCATCGAGGCCCGGGGTATCGACAAACTCAATCTGCCAGGGGTCCTCCGTGTTGCTTTGAGGGGCTGGGGGCTGCCAGTACACCGAGCGGGGCCACTGGGTCACCCCGTGGAGAGGGCCGGTTTCTAGCACAGGCTTTCCCAGCAGGGCGTTGATGACAGCAGACTTGCCCCGGCTGACCAGGCCAAATACTGCCACCCTCAAGGTATGGGAAGTCAGCCGAGTGTTGAGGCTCTCTAGCTGCTCTAGCCGCGACTGGTTCTCCAGTCTAGTCGTGGCTAGAGCAGGGTTGCCGTTGGTCTCACGGGCAGACGGACGAAGCACGGTATAGCGCTGCAGGGCCTGCTGCAGCGTTTGCCGCGTCTGGGTTAGGAGAGAGGGGGGCGAGGCGGGCGAATCGGTGGCAGGAACAGGGGGCATTTTCAGGATGGGGTTCAGACCTGAGCGGGTAGGGCGGGCTGAGTAGCAGGGGCAGGACGCAGGCGCTCTAGGCCCTGCTGGACCAGGCGCAGCAGGGCTCCCTGGCTATTTTGCTGGAACAGCGCCTGCAGGCGTTGACCCAAGCCCTCCAGGGAGAGCGTCGGCGCAGTCTGTCCGGCTAGGGCGGCAGCTTCAAAATGTTCAATCAGGCTGAGTCCAGCTAGGCGAGTTAGATAGGCGGCACTGAGACCCTGAACTAACCCACCGGCAACGTAGGTGGCGGCGTGGCTCTTGAGGACGGTGGTCAGGGCCTGAGTCGAGAGCTCTACCAGCCCTAGCTTGACTGTTAGGCTAGCCAGGGTAGCTGCCGCAGTTTTGGCCTCTTCCAGCGAGAACTGGAAGCCGTAGACTCGGCCCAAATCCATAATCAGCTGCCCGTTAATGGCAACGGCTGCCAGCAGATCTAGACTGGGCACAGGGCTGGCAAAGGCGGCTGCTCCGGCGACCCACTGGAGCTGTTCGACCAAGGGCAGGGCCTGCTCTCGACGCACCTGGTTAAGCGCGCTCTGCAGCTCCAGTCGCAGAGTTTCGCTCTGGCGCAGGGTGGTGGCATAAACCAGGCTAGCCCGGTCAATCGCTGCCTGGTTAAGGGCAGGGGTAAGGGCCGCCAGGTCGGGAGATACGGGCTCTAACCACTCCTGGATCTGTCCGTCTTCCTGGTGGCGACGTACTTTAATGGGGCGGGGGGGCGGCTGCGATCGCAACCACCTTCACTGCTAAAGGCAAGCCTGCCACTCGCTGCTGCAGCTGCTGTAAAACGCTCTCCCGATCCGTGGGCAGGTATTGGTCCTGCTTGTTAAACACCAGCACTAGCCGCTGTCCGGCGAGCAATCGCTGCTTAAGGAAGCTGTAGGCAGAGTCGGTTAAGTCCCCAGTGGTCAGGAAGAAAATGGCATCTTGGTGGGTCAGCGCATCAGAGACAGCAGCCGGATCGGCAGGCAGAGGAAGTTCTTGGAAGTTGAGGCTCACGGTACCCAGCTCAGCTGCAGCAGAGCCATTCTGTAGATGGCTCAGCAGGGTGCTCTTGCCGCTGAGCGGCTCGCCGACCAGGCCAATCTGCAGTGTCTGGCGCTCTAGCCCCGTCTTGAGGTCGGCAATTTGCTGCTCAAAGGCAGCCAGCGCAGCCTGCCAGGACGCTTGGGCAGTAGGGCTGAGGGTGGTCTCAATGGCCGTTGCCAGGGCTGCTCTTAGCGCTGAGAGCTGAGCAACGGCCCGCTCGACAGCCGGGCGATCGGCGACAGTCAGCTTAGGCTCTACCGGCTGAGGCGCACCGCCTTGACGTCGCCACCACCAAATCCCCGAACTCAGTGCGATCGCGCTGAGCAGCGTTGAGGCGTCAAAAAAATGGAGGTGGACTGCGTCTAGCAACCAGAGGGTGGCTGACAGACCAAGGCCGCCAACAAGAATAGGCCGTTTTGCAAGCATGGTTACCCTACTACTGTCCTGTACTGTCCGGGGAATGCGGGATGAAACTGCTAGGGGCACCGGCAGATTGCCAAATGCCTCAACTCTTGACTCATTCCTTCAAGCCAAGTCCCCTTCAGGATCTGAAGCTCCTCTTAAGGCAAAACTCCAGCTATAGACTCGGACTTAAAGAATAATTCTTCCTTCTATTTTTATTTTACAGAGGTGTCTGCCCTCCTCCCCAGTGGTATTTACACCCTATTGAGAGTAATTTCCCCTCTTCTCATTTTTTGGATTCTTCAAAGGACGAGCCCGCAAATCCAGAGCCTGCCGCAGCTAATTATTGAGATCCGGGAGAGGTCGCCTCGAGAATGGAGTCAGGAATCTAAAATGGACTACTGAGGCTATAGTCTATAAGCTGTGCTTAAAATTCCGTATTCCGGTCCGTATTTCAGTCAGCTCGTGCTGTAGACTCTCATTCTCTAGTTACCTGCGCTGTAAGCCCCCTACCATGCAACCACCTATTCTTGCTGGCACTGTGCTGCAAAGTCGATACCGTGTGCTTCAGATCTTGGGGCAGGGCGGCTTTGGCAGAACCTATCTGGCTGAAGATCTGGGACGGTTCAACGAACGCTGCGCCCTCAAAGAATTTGTGCCCTTGCAGGGGGCCGATCATTTTTCTGGTAAGGCTACAGAGCTATTTCAGCGAGAAGCCAACATTCTCTACCAAATTCAGCACCCGCAAATTCCTCAGTTTCGGGCCACCTTTGAGCAGGACCAGCGGCTGTTTTTAGTGCAGGACTATGTTGAGGGGACAAACTATCGAGATTTGCTCAACCAGCGGCTAGGCCAGGGAACGACCTTTAATGAGGCTGAAGTCCGGCAGTTTCTGCAGCAGATGCTGCCGGTACTGGCTCATATTCACGCCAAGGGCATTATTCACCGCGACATTAGCCCAGACAATATTATTCGTCGGCAGGCTGACGGTCTGCCTGTGCTGATCGACTTTGGCGTGGTTAAAGAGGTCGTTACTCGGCTGCAGCGAGATACCCTAACCCAGCAAGCGACAACGGTTGGCAAGCTAGGCTATGCTCCCAGTGAGCAGATGCAGTCGGGCCGAGCTTATCCCAGCAGCGACCTGTATTCCCTGGCGGTAACGGCAGTCGTGCTGCTGACCGGGCGCGAACCCCAGGAGCTTTTCGACGATGTAAATCTAACCTGGCACTGGCAGCGATTTTTCCCCAGTGCCAGCCTAGGTCTGGCCCAAGTGCTGAATAAAGCCTTGAGTTACCGGCCCGGCGATCGCTATCAGTCGGTGAGTGAAATGGCCCAGGCGTTAGGCGTAGCCGGGCGCTCTACGGCTACTGTCGCGCCAACGGCGGCAGCGGCAGCGGCCAATCCTTCTCAGATGAAGACGGTGCCGGTGGGCCGAGCCTATCAGCCGACTCGCCCGGTAACCACTCCAGTTGCTCGGACAGGCCCGGTGACGCGAACGGTAGAAGAAGAATCGTCTATCTGGGAAAACCCCTGGGCCGTCACTGTAATTGGACTGGGGCTGGCGCTACTGGCCGGACTGGCCGGCTGGACTGTGGTCAGACTGCTCAACCGAGAGCCAGCGGTAGTCACGTCCCCAACGCCTGAGATTACTATCAACCCGACCCAGTCACCCACCGCGACGACAACGCCTACACCGACTGCAACCCCCACCCAGCCCGTAGAGTACAGCCAGCAGCTGTCTCTGAACTTGGGAGAGGAGAGCACTCTACGGGGCAGCCTGCGGGCCAATGAAACGGTAAACTACCAGTTCCAGGGCACCCAGGGGCAGAGGTTGAGCGCCAGCATGGATGGGGAAGGGGTGCTGATGACGATCCTGGCCCCCAACGGGGAGCCGGTCGATGCCCAAGCCCAACGGGTGCTCGGCTGGCAGGGAGAGCTGCCGTTTACGGGCCAGCATGTGATCCGGCTGAGCCCAGTGCAGGGGCTTTCCCAGAGTAACTATGCGCTAAGCGTCACCCTAGAAGAACCCGCTGCGCCGGAACCAGAGCCCGGCCCGGAACCCACAACCGAGCCCACGGCCCCTGCGCCTGAGCCCACGGCCCCTGCGCCTGAGCCTGAGGTCTTAGAGCAGCGGGTGCAGATTCCAGGCGGAGCTACCAGCACCCAGGTTTCGGGATCGGTAGGGCCAGGCCGGATCCGCCGCTATGTCGTTAATGCGCAGCAGGGCCAG
Source organism: Cyanobacteria bacterium Co-bin13 (assembly GCA_014534385.1). Classification (GTDB taxonomy): domain Bacteria; phylum Cyanobacteriota; class Cyanobacteriia; order Phormidesmidales; family Phormidesmidaceae; genus JACVSF01. The sequence continues at coordinate 6,198 of JACVRP010000087.1, read as the reverse complement.
GTTCTAAGTGCAGAGGCTCCCAACGTGAGCGGCCCGGTGCGGTTAGACGTGCGGTTTCCGGGGGGTGAACTGGTACCGGGAGCATCGGGCGTGTTGGCCTGGCAAGGGCAGCTGCCGGTGGGCGGAGACTTCTTGATCGATGTGCAGTCGGCTAGCCAGGCTAACTTCACTCTAAGAATTGGGGTGACAAACTAGCTATGGCTGCTCTCAATGCCCTAATGATCGTGGGTACTGATACGGAGGTCGGCAAAACGGTGCTGACCAGTGCCCTGGCTGCCTACTGGCAGAAGTTTCTATCCCCCCGTTCTTTAGGATTACTAAAGCCAGTGCAGGCGGGAGTGGGGGACCGCGAGCTATATCAGCGGCTGTTTATGCCCGACCAGCCGCTAGAGGCGATTACACCCCAGTATTTTGCCGCGCCTCTGGCCCCCCCTCTGGCGGCGGCCCTAGAGGGGCGATCGCTCGACTTGGCAGCGGTTTGGCAGACCTTAGAACGGCTTTGCCAGGAGCGGGACTGGGTGTTGGTAGAGGCCCTGGGCGGACTGGGTTCGCCCGTTACGGAGGAGCTGACGGTGGCCGACCTGGCGGCAGTCTGGCATTTGCCGGTGGTGCTGGTGGTGCCGGTGCAGCTGGGTGCGATCGCACAGGCCGTTGCCAATGTTGCCCTGGCTAGACAATGCCAGGTTAACTTGCGCGGTATTGTGCTCAACTGCTGTCAACCCCGATCGCCAGAAGACATTGCCCAATGGGCTCCGGCCGATTTGATCAGCCGGCTGACGCAAACGCCCATTCTGGGAACGCTGCCCTACTTAGACGACCCAGAGGACCTGGAGAAGCTGGCCTATGTGGGCTCGTCGCTCCAGCTCGAAGCCCTGGGACTGCCGTTAGGGGCCTGAGTCTTGAGCCTCAAGAGTCTTTAGTCTCAACAGTTTCAACTCGACTGTGCCTGCAGCCCAGACAGTTCAGCCGTAGGTTCAGCCATAGGGACAGTGCAGGGCCTCTCTGCGAGACGCTACCATGGGCCAACTGCTGAGCCCTACACATATTCCATAAAAACTTATCTCATTTCCTCCGGCGTTCTACGGAGCTGGTTCTGGGTTGCTAGGGGATGAGACATTTGTTGAGATTTAGAAACTTAATTAAAAAGTGTGCGGATAACAGCCTGTTGAGGGGTGTAAGAGAGTTATCAGGGGATTCATCACAAGTTCATAAATTTAATCCCTGTGCTTAAGTCTGGTGCTTTGGGGGCAATCTAGCAGCACCCATCGAAAGACTGTTGCACACTGGTATCAGGTGATTCAAACAACTCCCCCTCCAAGTTGTGTCGGCATTAAGAAAACCCCTTTCAGCATTTAATTTTGTGTCATGGTTTCAGCGGTTCCCCAATCTACCTCTGTCGGGTCAAACAGCATTCGTTTGACCATCGCTAGCCTGCAGCCTCAGCTAATTGACTGGCGGCGGCGGCTCCATCAGCAGCCCGAGCTGGGTTTTTGCGAACATCAAACGGCTGACTTTATCCGCCAGAAGTTGACGCAGTGGGGCATTCCTCACCAGCACGGCGTGGCGGGCACAGGTATTGTCGCAACGGTGAGCGGCCATCATCCAGGGCCAGTGCTTGGTATCCGGGCTGATATGGATGCGCTGCCGATTCAAGAGCTTAATGACGTGCCCTACCGCTCGCAACACAACGGCATTATGCATGCCTGCGGCCACGATGGGCACGTTGCGATCGCGTTGGGAACGGCTCACTACCTTTCCCGCTATCCAGACTTTGCTGGCACCGTAAAATTTATTTTCCAGCCCGCTGAGGAAGGGCCAGGAGGGGCCAAGCCCATGATCGAAGCGGGGGCGCTGAGCAATCCCAATGTCGAGGCTATTATCGGCCTGCACCTCTGGAATAACCTGCCCCTGGGCACCGTCGGCGTTCGCAATGGGGCGCTGATGGCGGCGACGGAGCTGTTTCGCTGCCGCATCCAGGGTAAGGGCGGACATGGAGCGATTCCGCACCAGACCGTGGACTCTATTGTGGTTGGCTCTCAGGTGGTGAATGCACTGCAGACTATTGTGGCCCGCAATGTTGACCCTCTGAAATCGGCTGTGGTCACTATCGGTCAGTTTCATGCCGGTTCGGCTCGCAACGTTATTGCTGACAGTGCTGAAATTGCCGGTACAGTGCGCTACTTCGACCGGAGTTACGACGGCTTCTTTAGCCAGCGGATTGAGCAGATTGTGGCCGGCATCTGCCAGAGCCACGGAGCTACCTACGAGCTTGATTACCAGGCCCTCTACCCCCCAGTCATCAATGATCCGGCCATTACCGATCTGGTGCGCTCAGTGGCGCTGTCGGTAGTAGAGACGCCAGCAGGCGTTGTGCCCGAGTGCCAAACCATGGGCGGGGAAGACATGGCCTTTTTCCTGGAACGGGTGCCGGGCTGCTATTTCTTCTTAGGGTCGGCCAACGCGGCTAAACAGCTCGACTACCCCCACCATCACCCCCGCTTTGATTTTGATGAGACGGTGCTGCCGATGGGGGTAGAAATGTTTGTCCGCTGCGTAGAAGCCTACTGCGTTCAATAGGGCACGCGTTAAAAACCGTCTGCTTTTTGGCGCAGGCCGTCTATCTGCCGCTATGCTAGGGCAAGATTTCAGCTGATAGGGGTAGGACATGAAAATCCGTCAGATCGGGTGGGCCGCACTGGCAATGGTGGCCCTGCTAGGGGCACTGCTGCTGGGCAATGGGGCTGGTCTTCTCCAGCGGTGGGGAATGCCAGCGGTTCAGGCGCAGCTGTCGGCCCCGACCTCGGCACCTGCTCCAGCAGCGCCAGCGGCTCCAGCAGCGCCGCTGCCCCTAGGGGGCACCTTTACCGATCCCCAGTCTCGCTTCGAAATCGGGCTGCTAGAAACCATGACCGTCAGTTCGGCGGGCGGCAGTCCGCTGTTTCAGCGGCCCGACGGCAGCTTGGCCTACACCGTGGTAGTAGTGCCGCTGTCCCCCGGCTCAGCCGACCCCCTGCCGGATGTGGCCCTAGTGCGGGCTGCTGAAGAAGCCTTTGGCTCGGGGGAAGGATTTCAGACGACGGGCTTTCAGGCGGTTAACGGCGGCGGTCTGCAAATTGGCTGGAGAGGCCGGTTGAGCCAGGGCAGTGCGCCGCCTGCACCGGTCACCGGCACCATTTTGGCTAAGCAGCAGGGGGAAAATGTTTTTCTGCTGACGGTGGCGGCAACAGAAGCAGGGGCGGTGCAGGTGGGCGATGCGATCGCAACTTTGGCCCCCACCCTCAAAGCGCTTTAGCTTCTATATTGAGTAGAAATTGAGTTAGAAACCGCAGAATAACCAAAGGACGGGGCCAGAACAAAGCCAATGCCTGATAGTCTAGGGAGTGGTTTTTGTTCAGTGGGAACGTGATTGACCCAAATGCTGAAATCAACCGGCTGCGAGATCTGATGCCTGCTACGGGGCGGATGAAAACCCGGCTGATGCTCAACGATAGCCAGCCTAACTTAATTAGGGCGGAGGTTCCTCGGCCCTGGAACCAGACTCATCCAGTCACCCTCAACTTGGGGCTCTGGCAGCAGTTGACCGAGCCCCAGCGAGATCTGCTGTTTTTGCGGACTGTCTGCTGGGTTACTGCCGTTAACCTGCTTAGACCCGACTGGTATCAGGGCTTGGCGGTGACCGGAGCCTTGGGCACTGTGTTTGAGCTGTCGCAGGGCGATGCTGTGGGAGTTTTGACCGCAGCCGGGCTGGCAACTTTGGCTGGAGTTCAGCTCTGGCGCACCAGCCGAGGGGTCAGGGTGGAAACTGCGGCTGATGAGAAAGCGGTTGAGGTGGCCCAACGGCGCGGCTACACTGCCACCGAGGCAGCCCAGGCCCTGCTGACGGCAATCGAAATGGTGCCTAGAATTGAAGAGCACGGCGTCCTCAGCGCCATCGATCTAATTCGCTGCCAGAATCTTCGGGCCGTGGCCGGATTTAGCCCTGCACCCCTGCCGGAGCGCTATCTGCAGCAGTAGCGTTTGCCCTCTTCCTGCTCTAAAACATCTCCCCAATTCCTATGGAACCCTCCCCCCCAACCCTCCCTTCTCAGCTGTCTGACTCCGTGCTCCTAGAAGGCCCACCGCCGCGCCTCTCGCCTGCCCGGTCAACGCTTCTGCAAGACCTAGAGCAGGGGCTAGAGTATGTCCGTTTTATCTGGCGAGTATCGACTCGCATTCGCGGCTGGCGCAACCGCTGCCGCTTTATTGTTGGCCTGGTTTTTTGGAAACCTTTTCTGCCTAAGGACGGCCTCGACTAAAAGGATCTCTAAGGACTCCCTATGTATTGCGATGCCAGCCAGTTTGAGTTTGTGCCGTCTTTAGAGCAGCACTGGTCTGTCGTTAAAGCAGAATTAGACGCCCTGCCACCCGAGGTCTTTGTCCCTTACCCAGAGCGCTATCTGCTCGACAAGCGAACGGGCTGGGATATTGTGGGGCTGTATTTTTTGGGCGTTAAAATCGACCTTAACTGCGACCTCTGCCCCCAGACTGCCAGTTTGGTAAGAGCCATTCCGGGTCTGATTACCGCAGGCTTCTCGCGTCTCGCGCCGGGAGCCCACATTGTGCCCCACTCCGGTAAGCCGGTAGGCGTGCTGCGCTGCCACATGGGCATTGACGTGCCGCCTCGCTGCGGCTTGCGGGTAGGCTCGGAGATTCGCCGCTGGGAAAACGGCAGATGCCTGGTGTTTGACGACACCTCAGAGCATGAAGCCTGGAACCGAGACGAGCGCTACCGCACAGTGCTGCTGCTGGACTTCAAGGCTCCGGACTGGTACACAGCAGCCGATAGGGCCGCCTAGACGCTATGGCCGCCACTCCCTTAACCGTATCTGCTACCCCTGACCCATCATGGTGCGGCTCGGCCCGTCTGGCCTATACCCACGATGGGGGTAAGACCGTGCTGGCCCAGAATTACGCCCAGGCTCCCCTGAAGCTGCAGAGGCCCCTCTACCCGGAGGGCGACTCGGTTTGCCACAGCGTGCTGGTTCATACGGCAGGGGGCATGGTCGGCAGCGATCGCATTCACATTGCAGCCGATCTCGCTCCAGCCAGCCGGGCTTTGGTCACTACAGCGGCGGCTAATAAGATCTACCGCAGCCAGGGCCAAACAGCCCAGCAGGTAACGCAGCTGTCTCTGTCGGAAAATGCCTGCCTGGAATGGCTGCCGCAGGAAACCATCGTGTTCAACGGGGCTTACTTTTTCCAGCAGACCCGCATTGATCTGGCTGTGGGAAGCGTCTGGCTGGGGTGGGATATCACCCGCTTTGGCCGCAGCGCTCGGGGCGAAACCTTTCAGCAGGGTTGCTGGCGATCTCATCTAGAAGTTTGGCAGGCGGGCCGACCGCTATGGCTGGATCGGCAGTTTTTGGCAGGCGGCAGCGAAACCCTAACCAGCCTGCATGGATTGGCCGGACATCCAGTCGTGGCCTCTTTGGTGCTGGTGGGCTACGCCCCGACTCCTGACGATATGGAAAAGCTGCGGACCCTGGGGCGGCCCGATGCTCCAGCAGAGGTTGGGATAACGCGGCTGCAGCAGGGGCTACTCTGCCGCTACCGGGGGGCTTCTAGCCAGGCGGCGCGGCAGTGGTTTGTGGCACTGTGGGGCCAGTTGCGACCTGCTTATTTGAACCGTCCGGCCGGGGTCTCTCGGATATGGGGGGTTTGAGGTGGGGTTGGGGGAGATGGGGGAGGTTGCGATCGCACGGGAAATTTCAGCAGAAATCCTCTAAACTGACCTTGATATTGAGACTATCTTTCTAGATCAGACTTTCTTTTGGCCCAGTATCAGGTCTGTCTTTCAAGCAATTGACGCAGGCTTTGCTCGACTTCTCCCTACTTCAACCACCTCTATGCAGCTGACACCCCAAGAAAAAGATAAGCTCCTCATCTTTACGGCAGCGCTTCTGGCAGAACGGCGCAAAAGCCGGGGCCTCAAGCTCAATCATCCAGAGTCGGTTGCCTACATTTCTGCGGCTATTTTAGAAGGGGCGCGGGATGGTCAGACCGTAGCAGAACTGATGTCCTACGGCACGACCCTGCTGGCGCGGGACGAGGTAATGGATGGGGTGGCAGAGATGATCCACGAAGTCCAGGTAGAAGCAACGTTCCCAGATGGGACTAAACTGGTCACTGTCCACAACCCGATTCGCTAGACCTTCAATG
>JACVRP010000158.1 GCA_014534385.1 Cyanobacteria bacterium Co-bin13 | reverse complement strand
GGAGATACGCCCTACGACATTGAGGCGGCAGGTAAAGCAGGCGTGAGCGTCATCGCCTTTCGCTGCGGGGGGTTTGGCGACGGCGATTTGCAAGATGCGATCGCAATCTACGACGACCCTGCCGATCTGCTGCGACACTACGATCAGTCGCCTCTGGCGCAAAAAGCCTGACAATAGGGCGGTCCTGGGTTTCAGCTCTGTCTGGAGAGGGACTATTCGCGCTCTGGTTTCCCTCTTCTGAATCACCAGCGCGATAGATTTAGCAAACTGTTCAGTCGGGTTAACTTAAGCGTTGAATGGAATATTTCAATTGAGGCAACTATGTTGACATTTTTAGAAGCTGCGAGTCAGGAAGTTGTTCAGGGAAGCGGCCCTCACTTTCCTATTTCTGCAACCCTGGTTTATGTAATTGGTTTTATTGCTGCCACCACCCTGGGCTCCATTGCCTGGTACAACTCCAAGCGCCCAGTCGGCTGGGAAAGCAAGGAACGGCCCGATATCGTTCCTGAAGTTGATTCAGAAGTTTAATCCTGAACAAACTAAAAACGGTTCTTCAACACAGCTCGTTGACGCAAGCCCTTAGATGAAACCATCTAGGGGTTTTTTATCTGGTCATCCTGCCCTATCTTTCTACGCCAGAGACACCTACTCGTAGGGTTACAAGGGGATTATCGGAAAAAGCTGTTCTTCTAGCTGTCCTCCTAATAATTGGGAGGATAGCAGCAGAGGCAACCCCTGTGCTCAGCGAGGCTAAGAATTGCGATCGCATGATAAGCAAAAATACTTCCTGTTAATGCTTAGCACAGGATGGTCGTGTTTGAGAGCAGCTTTTTATTTCTGAAGAAAACCTCTTAAAAGTAAAGCTAGCCTATGCGCTACGGAGGAAACCGGCACGAGTTGACTAACTTCATTAGCAAATCTTCAACGTCTGTTAAGAACTCGCACGTTTTACACGTCAGGAGATTCTGTTACCTAGGGAACATATCTACACTGGAGGCATCCTTGAAATAGCTGGCACTCCATCAAAGCTGCCCTGCCTTTTAACCCAGCGCAGGCACCTCACGCCAAGTTGCCCATCGGTTTACCCACAGCATGAGGATAGCGAGTTAGCTAATCGCAAAGCCAGCTACCGCGACTTTAAGACTGTAAAAGGACGTGAAATTATGATGCAGGTTCCGCCCCAGAGTGTGTATGACAAGCTCCAGGAACTCGACAGTGGAGATATCGCAGCCAGCGCAGCATACCGTCAACTGGCCCAGGAAGTTTTAGCTGACGACGGCATTAGCCTAAACTGGCGCGAAGCCATTGCAGAACGCCTCAACCAAGCTAATCAGCTGCTGGGCATTCAAACCGTTGGCGGCAAAGACGACAGCTACTAAGCAGTAGCTATAAAGAGTTCTCGCGATAGCTTAGCAGTCAGTAAAGCACTCATACACTCAAACTCATCAGTAGAGCTTTTTCTGATTTGCATCCGTTGAACAGCAATATTTGAAGTTTAAGAGAGCTTACGGTTTTTTTGCCTCTGGGTTTGTGCTCAGAGGCAACTTTTTGGTGAGGTTCACTTGCCTGGAAACCTCCAACCTTGCAAACAAGGGCGTAACCAGCCCTAAAACCCTCTGCAAAATTGTCATAGAAAGCCAACAACCTCTCTATTTGAATCAAAAACGCTGAAGGTTCTTAATAAATGGCAGGATGAACGGGAGTCATATGTGACGATTTCCTTAAGACATGACCCTCGTTTGCTTTTCTTGCTAGAGAATCCGATTTAGCTAGAGTAGGCTTCTTCCAGCACAGCAAAAGAAATTGGGTTCATCGGTTCTACGGATTTGACTGTAGGGTCTGACCAAGTCTCCCTGTGAGAGTCCGCCTGACCGCTTGCCGTTCTCTAGATGACCCCTTCAAGGCCGCTTCCCGGATTTTCAAAATGACAAGCCTCAATTCGCCCTCCAAGCAGGGTCTATACGACCCTCAATTTGAGCACGATGCCTGCGGTGTCGGCTTCATTGTGCACATGAAAGGGAAACCTTCCCACGACATCGTTGAGCAAGCACTGACTATTCTGCTGAACCTGGAGCATCGGGGCGCGGTCGGAGCTGAGGTCAATACGGGCGATGGTGCCGGTATTTTGATGCAGGTGCCTCACTCATTTTTTGAGAAATTTGCGGCGGCAAATGCGATCGCACTGCCCGCCCCCGGCGAATACGGCGTTGGCATGATCTACGGCTCACCCCAAGCAGCCGACCGGGAGCAGGGGCGACGGGTCTTTGAGCAGGTGGTGGCCGAAGAGGGCCTGAAGGTCTTGGGCTGGCGCGATGTGCCCACCGACAACGCCTCCCTGGGCGACACGGCCAAAGCCAGCGAACCCTTTATGCAGCAGGTCTTTATCCAGCGGGCGGAAGGGCTGGATGAGATGGCGCTAGAGCGCAAGCTATACATCATTCGCAAGCGATCCCACAGCGCCATTCGAGCAGCGGAGATCGATTCCTACTGGTATCCGGCCAGCCTCTCCTGCCGCACAATGGTCTACAAGGGCATGCTGACCCCGGCCCAGGTAGGTGAGTATTTCCTGGATTTGCACGATCCCGACCTGACCAGTGCTTTGGGCCTAGTGCATTCCCGCTTTAGCACCAACACGTTCCCCAGCTGGGAGCGATCGCACCCCTACCGCTACATCGCCCACAACGGCGAGATCAACACCCTGCGCGGCAACATCAACTGGATGCACGCCCGGCAGTCGCTGTTTGAGTCGGATCTGTTTGGCGAGTCGCTGAAGCGGGCGCAGCCAGTGATCAATATCGACGGCAGCGATTCGCTGATCTTCGACAATGCGCTGGAGCTGCTGGTGCTGGCCGGGCGATCTCTGCCCCACGCCATGATGATGATGATCCCCGAGCCTTGGGCGGCCCATGAGTCCATGAGCCCGGAGAAAAAGGCGTTTTACAAATACCATTCCTGCCTGATGGAGCCCTGGGATGGTCCCGCCTCCATCGCCTTCACCGACGGCACCATGATGGGTGCAGTGCTCGATCGCAACGGCCTGCGGCCCTCGCGCTACTACGTCACTAAAGATGATCTGGTGATCATGGCCTCTGAAGCGGGCGTGCTGCCGATTGAGCCAGAGCGCGTTGCCCAGAAGGGGCGTTTGGAGCCGGGGCGGATGTTCCTGGTAAATATGGCCGAGGGCCGCATTGTCTCCGATGAGGAGATCAAGAGTGCGATCGCATCCGAGCATCCCTACCAGGAATGGCTCGACCAGCACCTAGTGCCTCTCGCTAGCCTCAAAGATGCACCGATCGACCGTACCCTGCCAGACATCCCGCTGCTGAAGCGCCAAATGGCCTTTGGCTACACCTTTGAAGAGCTGCGTCTGCTGCTGACCCCCATGGCGCGAGACGGCGTAGAAGCGATCGGCTCGATGGGCACCGACACTCCCCTAGCGGTGCTGTCGGATCGGCCCAAGCTGCTCTACGACTACTTCCAGCAGCTCTTTGCCCAGGTCACGAATCCGCCCATCGACTCCATCCGCGAAGAAATCATCACCTCGCCAGAGACGACGGTAGGAGCCGAGCGCAACCTGCTCAAGCCTGAGCCCGAAAGCTGCCACCTGATCGAGCTGAAAACCCCGATTCTAAGTAACGGGGAGCTGGCAAAGCTAAAGCACGAGGCGGGCGATTTCAAGTCTGTTACCCTGCCCATGCTGTTTGATCCGCAAGCGGGTGTGACAGGACTGGAGGCCTCTTTAGAGAGCATCTTTGCAGCGGCGGATGAAGCGATCGCATCGGGCACCAGCCTGATCATTCTCTCTGACCGAGAGATGGCTGCAGCGCAGGCTCCTATCCCTGCCTTGCTAGCGGTTTCGAGCCTGCACCACCACCTGATTCGCCACGGCACTCGTACTCGCGTCGGTCTGGTGCTAGAGTCAGGCGAACCGAGGGAAGTGCACCACTTTGCCACCCTAATTGGCTACGGCTGCTGTGCCATCAACCCCTACCTAGCCTTCGAATCGATTGACGGCCTGATCCAGCAGGGGCTGCTGGTAGATGTTGACTACCCTACGGCCTGCAAAAACTACGTCAAAGCCGCCACCAAGGGCGTCATCAAGATCGCCTCTAAAATCGGCATCTCTACCATTCAGAGCTACCGGGGCGCGCAGATCTTTGAGGCGATTGGCCTGAATCAGACCGTGATCGACCGCTACTTTAGCTGGACTGCCTCTCGCATTGAGGGCGCTGACCTGGCGGTGATTGCCCAGGAAGCAATCTTGCGGCACGGCCACGCCTTCCCTGACCGGGAGGCCGACAGCCAGACCTTAGATGCCGGTGGTAGCTACCAATGGCGTAAGGATGGTGAGCGGCACCTGTTTAGCCCTGAAACCATTCACAGCCTGCAAAAGGCGGTACGTACCAACAGCTACGATACCTACAAAACCTATGCCACCCTGGTGAATGACCAGGACAAGCATCGCTTTACCCTGCGCGGCCTGCTCGACTTCAAGCAGCGGCAGCCGATTCCGCTAGAGGAAGTAGAGCCGATTGAGGCGATCATGAAGCGGTTTAAGACCGGGGCCATGAGCTACGGGTCGATCTCGAAGGAGGCGCACGAGTCGCTTGCGATCGCAATGAACCGCATCGGCGGCAAGTCTAATACAGGCGAAGGCGGTGAAGATCCCGAACGCTACACCTGGACAAACGAGCAGGGCGACTCCAAAAACAGCGCCATCAAGCAGGTAGCCTCCGGACGCTTCGGCGTCACCAGCCTCTACCTGTCCCAGGCCAGGGAACTGCAGATCAAGATGGCCCAGGGTGCAAAACCTGGCGAGGGCGGCCAGCTCCCCGGCCGCAAGGTCTACCCCTGGATCGCCAAGGTGCGCCACTCCACCCCCGGCGTCGGCCTGATCTCGCCGCCGCCCCACCACGACATCTACTCCATTGAAGACCTAGCCGAGCTGATCCATGACCTCAAAAACGCCAACCGTGAGGCCCGCGTCAGCGTCAAGCTAGTCTCTGAGGTAGGCGTCGGCACCATCGCTGCCGGGGTCGCCAAAGCCCACGCCGACGTGGTGCTGATCTCTGGCTTCGATGGCGGTACGGGCGCATCGCCCCAAACCTCGATCAAGCACGCCGGACTGCCCTGGGAGCTGGGTCTAGCTGAGACGCACCAAACCCTGGTGCTGAACAATCTGCGCAGCCGCATTGTGATCGAGACCGATGGGCAGATGAAGACGGGACGGGATGTTGCGATCGCAGCCCTCCTGGGGGCCGAAGAATTCGGTTTCTCCACCGCGCCCCTGGTCACCCTGGGCTGCATCATGATGCGCGTCTGCCACCTGAACACCTGCCCCGCCGGGGTCGCTACTCAAAACCCCGAGCTACGCAAGTACTTCACGGGTGACCCGCAGCACACGGTCAACTTTATGCAGTTCGTTGCCCAAGAGCTGCGAGAAATCATGGCCGAGCTGGGCTTCCGCACCCTAAATGAGATGGTGGGCCGCACCGACGTACTGGAGGCCAAGCAGGCCGTCAACCACTGGAAAGCCAAGGGCATCGACCTATCGAAGGTGCTCTACCAGCCCCCCGTTGGCCCTGAAGTCGGGCGCTACTGCCAGATTCCCCAAGATCACGGACTAGAGAAGTCCCTCGATATGACCATGCTGCTGGATCTGTGCCAGCCCGCCATTGAAAGGGGCGAAAAGGTCAAAGCCACCCTGCCCATCCGCAACGTCAACCGCGTCGTCGGCACCATCCTGGGCAACGAAATCACCAAGCGCCACTGGGAAGGTCTGCCTGAAGACACCATTCACCTACACTTCCAGGGCAGCGCCGGACAGAGCTTCGGAGCCTTCGTGCCCAAGGGCGTCACCCTAGAACTCGAAGGCGACGCCAACGACTACCTGGGCAAGGGCCTCAGCGGCGGCAAGATCGTTGTCTATCCTGACCAGGCTTCGACCTTCGTGCCCGAAGACAACATCATCATCGGCAACGTTGCCCTCTATGGTGCAACCGGCGGCGAAGCCTTTATCTACGGAATAGCCGGGGAGCGCTTCTGCGTCCGCAATTCCGGGGTGAACACGGTCGTTGAAGCAGTGGGCGACCACGCCTGCGAATACATGACCGGCGGCAAAGTCGTCGTGCTGGGCCACACTGGGCGCAACTTCGCAGCAGGCATGAGCGGCGGCGTCGCCTACGTCTTCGATGAGACGGGCGACTTCCCCACCCGCTGCAACACCCAAATGGCCGACCTAGAACAGCTAGAAGATCCCGAGGAAATCGCCGATCTGCGCCAGCTCATCCAAAAGCATGCTGACTACACCGGTAGCCAAAAAGCTCACACCATCCTCGCCAATTGGGAAGCGCTGCTGCCCAAGTTCGTTAAAGTCATGCCCCGCGACTACAAGCGCGTCATCCAGGCAATCAAGCGAGCCCTAGCCGATGGCCTCAGCGGCGACGACGCCCTGGCAGCCGCATTCGAGGAAAACGCCCGCGACGTCTCCCGGATTGGGGGGAGCTAGCCCCTCTCCGCCAGAAACCCGGTTTCTTCAGGAAACCGGGTTTCTAGACCTACCCCCCACCTTTCACCTTTCACCCTTCACCTGACCCATGGGAAAACCAACCGGCTTCATTGACTACCTGCGCGAACTCCCCCCCGAGCAAATGCCCATCGAGCGCATTCGCAACTGGGACGAGTTTCACCTGCCGATGGAGGAAGAAAAACTCCGCACTCAGGGCGCGCGCTGCATGGACTGCGGCACCCCCTTCTGCCACACGGGCAATATGCTCAGCGGTATGGCTAGCGGCTGCCCGATCAACAATCTGATCCCCGAATGGAACGACCTGATCTACCGGGGTCTGTGGAAAGAAGCGCTGGATCGGCTGCACAAGACCAACAACTTCCCAGAGTTCACAGGTCGGGTCTGCCCCGCCCCCTGCGAAGGCTCTTGCGTGCTGGGCATCACCAACCCGCCCGTCACTATCAAAAACATTGAGTATTCCATTGCCGAACGCGGCTGGGAAGAGGGCTGGATTGTGGCTGAGCCACCCCAAAAGCGTACCGGCAAAAAAGTAGCCATCATCGGCTCTGGCCCTGCCGGACTCTCGGCTGCGGCCCAACTCAACAAAGCCGGCCACTGGATCACCGTCTACGAACGGGCCGATCGTCCGGGCGGGCTGCTGATGTACGGTATCCCCAACATGAAGCTGGACAAGCAGGATGTAGTGATGCGCCGCATCGACCTACTCAAAGCCGAGGGCGTACAGTTTGTCTGCAACACCGAAATCGGTAAAGACCTGCCGACAGAGACGCTGCTAAAGGAGTTTGATGCGGTGGTGCTCTGCACTGGCTCCACCCGTCCTCGCGACCTGCCTATCGAGGGGCGCGAGTTAGGCGGCATTCACTTCGCCATGGACTTTCTCACTGCCAATACCAAGGCCGTATTGGACGGTGAACCCGACGACGGCTATCTCTCTGCTGCTGGAAAAGATATCGTCATCATTGGCGGCGGCGACACGGGTACCGTCTGTGTGGGCACTTCCATCCGCCACGGCTGCAACAGCGTTGTACAGGTGGAAATCATGCCCCGCCCACCCCTAGAGCGAGCGGCTGATAACCCGTGGCCGGAGTATCCCAAGGTCTACCGCCTTGACTACGGCCAGGAAGAAGCCGTCGCCAAGTTTGGCAACGATCCCCGCGCTTATATCACAACCGCCACCAGTTTTGTCGGCGATGAGAAAGGCCAAGTCGAAGGCGTTCGTACCGTACAGGTCGAATGGGAGCGAGACGAGCAGGGGCGGTTTATTCCCAAGCACGTTCCCGGCACCGAGAAGGTGTTGCCAGCCCAGCTAGTCTTGCTGGCGATGGGCTTTCTGGGTCCCGAGCAGCCCTTGCTGGATGCGATGGACCTGGAGCGTGACCCCCGCAGCAACGTCAAAGCAGACCACGGCCAATATGCCACCAGCCTTCCCGGTGTCTTTGCCGCAGGCGACTGCCGCCGAGGCCAAAGCTTGGTGGTGTGGGCGTTTAACGAGGGCAGAGGGGCGGCACGGGAATGCGATCGCTACCTGATGGGCACCACCGAACTGCCGTAAGCGTGAGCTTAGATCCCGGTGGGCTTAGATCTCGGGGTTCTTTTTGAAAGCGCAAGACTAAACCTTGCTAGCG
>JACVRP010000661.1 GCA_014534385.1 Cyanobacteria bacterium Co-bin13 | reverse complement strand
GGGCAGGGGCAGGCAGTGCTTTACTCCCTCAGCCTCATTGTAGCCAGCCGAAGACAAAGGCATTTTCAGTTTGCCTGACTACCGTTGCCTGTGATTTCGCGAGCCAGTCCGTTAAGGGTTGTATACAGAGGGTGAGGAATCTTTACCCCCCTTCTCAAGTTGTCTGGGTGTGTCTCTGTCTTTGGTCACTTAATGTTGCTGCTTTAGACGGATTGATAAGAACGGTTTAGCTAGGGCGGTTTTTTGAATTGAAAGCGGTTTAGTTTGTTTAGCCTGTTAAATAAGACCGCATCATCCTTACTTAGGCCTTATGACTTTTTCCTCAACGCCTAGATTGAAGCCCACCAACTGGCACAGTCTTGTGCTGTTTGCGATCGCATTTTGGTTTAGCAGCAGCGTGCTGATTGACTTTCTGATCATGCCGGGCCTGTTTGTCTCCGGCATGATGAGCCAGGACAATTTTGGTACCGCTGGCTATTCCCTGTTCTGGCTGTTTAATCGCGTAGAACTTTTGTGTGGTGCAATCGTGCTGACAGGGCTGTTGGTCCTGCGCCATCAGCGAGATGAGATGGGAGTGCTAGTCAGCGGCACCCGCAGCCGCTGGTCGCTGGAGCTGGCCGCTGTTCTGCTGGGCATCGCCTTGATCTATACCTATCTGCTAACGCCGACCATGAGTGCGCTGGGCATGCCCCTGGACTTGTTTCAGCCCCAAGAAGTGCCGGCTGGCATGAATCAGATGCACGCCCTGTATTGGGTGCTGGAAGGCGTGAAGCTGATGGCTAGCGGCCTGCTGCTGCGGCTGTGCTATGGGGATCTGCAGGCGGCTGATCGCTAGGTAAGGATGACGCAGAGAGAGGGAGACGCGAGGACGCGGGAAACTCTCTGCTGCTTAGGTCTGAAAATTTCTGTCATACCCAAAGAGAAAGGACGCAGGCAGCTGCGTCCTTTCTCTTTGGAAGTGCGGTTTTAACGGGGGAACAGGGTTTAGTCGTCTGAGTTGGGCCAAAGCAGACGCACTGCCATGAGGCCAAAGCCAACGGCTGCTACGGTCTTGACCAGGTGCGCCGGAAGCAGGTGAGCGGTGCCGCCGCCTAAGATAACGCCTAAAAAGCTAGCCAGCAGCAGCGCAGCAGTGGCCCCAAAAAAGACAGCTCTGGGAGATTGAGAACTGCCCCCAAGGGCGATCGCGGCTAGCTGACTTTTGTCGCCCAGCTCCGACACAAAAACGGCCAGGAAGCTCAGGCCGAGCAACTTCCAATCCATTGGTTTCTCCTAAAAGCCAGAAATATCCCAGAGCAGCCACCCGGTAATGGCCAGCAGCAGATAGCCGGCAGCCTTGTCTAGCGTGCGGGGCGAGAGCCGGTGGGCCAGCCACTGTCCCAGCAGGACGCCAATCAGGCTGGTGGCGATTAAAGCGCTGCTAGCGCCTAGAAACACAATCCAGGGCGCGTGGGATTCGGCGCTCATCAGAAGCGTGGTGACCTGGGTTTTGTCGCCCAGTTCTGCCAGAAAGATGGTCACAAAAGTAGAGAAGAAAACTCGCCAAAAGCCCACAGCAGACTCAGAACTCTCGGGGGCAGTTGCCGGATCGATCTCCTGGGAAGGCATTTTAGATGTCACAGTAGCAGACGCAGCAACGTCAGGCTTGGGATCAGCTGCAGCATGGGCCGGAGCCTCAAAGGGAGAAGAGGCGGCTGCGTCTGAAATGGACCAGGGATTAGAGGTTACTGGAGAAGAGGTCACGGGCGGTAGCTTGGCAGAAAGTTGCTGGACATTTCATTTTTCTTTCATTATCTGCCAGAAGACCGCATACGACAAGACCAAAGCAGCTACCCTACTCTGCTTCTAATCCCACAGCAGCCCAAAAGTGCTCAAGCTCCTCGCTGTCAACTCCGTAGACCCCCTCAATTTGCTGCTCACAGCAGTCAATGGCGAATTCATTGAGTTCTTTGGCTTCAACGCCGTATAGGGTTTTGAAG
>JACVRP010000153.1 GCA_014534385.1 Cyanobacteria bacterium Co-bin13 | reverse complement strand
GGTTGGCCTATCACTCGCCAGGACCTCGATCCCTATTACGAAAAAGCGCACGCTGTCTGCCAATCTGGGCCTTACACCTACCGGCCAGAGGATTGGGGAGATGAAACAGCCCAGCCGTTTCCTTTCAACAGCAGCCGATTGAAAACCCAAATGTTTCAGTTTGGGCCAGCGGATGCTTTTCTCCAGGACTACCGTCGGGAAATAGAGCAGTCCCAAAATGTAACTCTCTGCACTTATGCAACCGCTCTGGAGCTAGAGACTGACGATTTAGCCCAAACAGTGACTCACGTTCGGGTAGGCACCTTAGAGGGCAATCAATTTTGGGTTAGCGCAAAGTTCGTCATTCTAGCGGTAGGGGCATTGGAGACGGCCCGTCTGCTGCTACTGTCCAATAGCGTTCAGAAAACTGGACTGGGCAATGGCCATGATCTAGTCGGTCGGTTTCTCATGGACCATCCCGTGGTTCGCTCAGGGCTCTTGATACCCCAGCATCGTCGAGTGATTAACGCCCTCAGCTTATATGACATGCGCTTTGTCGACGGTAAGCTGATTACAGCTAAGGCTGCCCTGACAGAGTCGACGATGCGTCAGGAAAAACTGATGAACATCTGTGCTGCCTTCTATCCCCGCCCTGCCTCTGCTCAGTTCAACCTGTTGCGAACTCTTCTCCCCAAGGGTAAGCGTTACCGGTCTTCAGCCGTTCAGTCAGCTTTGGCCCTCAAACAAGCTTTGAGGCAGGGTAAGATACCGCCCAAACTGCTTGATTATGTTGGCAATATGGTAGGGGGGCTAGACGATCTCCTCTATTTTCTATGGCGGCAGGGCTATGCGGCTCGGGTCGGCAAGACGTACCACTTTGACCGGGGAGGCTGGTCCAAGCTAGACAACAAGGTGGAGGCGTTTAGCTGCTTTGAGGTGATTAATATGACGGAACAGTCCCCTGATCCGGCCAACCGAATTGTGCTAACTGCCGAGCAAGATGCTTTGGGGTGCCGCAAACCTCAGCTTCACTGGCGCATGAATGATCTCGACTTTGCCAGCATCCAAAAAGCTCAGGAGATTTTTAGGGAAGAATTTTCCCAGGCAGGGCTCGGGCAGCTGAAAATAGAGCGCGACCACGGTCTACCCTACGTCGTTTTTTCCTCCATTCACCACTCCAGTGGAACCACTCGGATGCATGAAAGCCCAACTCAAGGCGTTGTGGATGCAAACTGCAAGGTGCATGGGGTGTCTAATCTCTTTGTCGCCAGCAGCTCGGTCTTTCCAACAATCGGCTATGCTAACCCAACGCTAACAATTGTTGCGATCGCAATCCGCGTTGCGGACCAAATTCGGCAGAAGATCGCGCCGCCTAGCATCGCCCTCAAATAGGTAGACGCGTAAAGCCGGTGTCTGATGTTGTTGCAGCCTAGACAAGATGCCTCTGCTGCAATTTTGTAGGCCTATTTCTCCAGCTGGGGCGGCACGGGGTCGTAGCCGCCCGGATGGAAGGGATGGCAGCGTGAAATTCGCCGGGCAGCGAGCCAGCTGCCCTTCACTGGCCCAAACCGCTCCACTGCTGTCAGAGCATACTGCGAACAGGTCGGCTGAAAGCGGCAGGTAGGTGGGAGCAGCGGCGAGATCAGCGACCGATACCCCCGAATTAGCAGCAGCAGCAGGACTTTCATAGAGCTTTCATAGCGTTAGATGCCGCTTACCAAACACGGCCTCACCCTCATTCTAGGCCTAGGAGAAGGGGGCTATCGCTAGACTGCGTAGCGTAGCTTGAAATGAGCAGCCTCCAGGTCATAGGTCCACTGCCCCTGCCGCAGCAGGTTAGCGGCGATCCAGCCCAGCTCGTCCGCCGATTTGCCGGCGTAGCCGTTCCCGCCAAGCAGCGTCACGATGGGGGATTGCCCTAAGCGATCAATGTAGGGATAGCCGGTGGGCGTGTGTGTTGTAACGCAGGTATCAACCCAGTAGGAAGGAAACTGGACATCGGGCAGAGTCCGGCTTAGGAGGGCTTTGAGTTGATCTGCGATCGCACTTTCCCCCGGCCCCTTAAACCACCGCTGTAACGACTCCAAATCGTCTGCGATGGGTGACATATCTGAGCAGCCGATCTTGATGTACCAGTGCCCGTCGGGGTAGCGGATAGGCGGCAGCAGGTAGAAGTGAGCCTGAGCATCGCAGGGCTTGCTAATTAGAGACGGCATGTGCCGCAGCCGCTCCAGGTCAGCCCCGTCTACCTCAGCTAGCAGCACCGTATGGGCTCTTACCGTCAGCTGCAGCCGCTGGGGCAAAAGGTTACTTGCGTGGGTAAAGCCGCCCGTCGCCAAGATCGCACCTTGGGCTGTATAGCTCCCTGCCGCAGTCTCAACCTGCACCCCATCAGCCGCTGGCTTAACGGACAGCACTTCCTGATTGACCAGACAGCCGCCCAGCCGCTCCAGGGCGCAGACTTGGGCCTTTACGTGCTGTCGGGGGCTGAGGTAGCCTGCCTGCTGCCGCTGCCACAGCCCCACCGCATTCTCATAGAACTGGAAGTCGGGAAAGTGGGTCTGCAGCGCCTTCCGGTCAAGTATCTCCACCCCTACCGCCAGCTCTGCCGCTACCTGCTGCAGGGCCTTAAGGTACTCCCGAGAGCTTCCCTCATCCTGTCCTACCGCCAGGTGACCCACCTCCCCATAAAAGGAAATACCGGTGAACTCTTCTAGGGGGCGGTAGCGATCAATTGAGCGCTGGGCAAAGCGCGCCCAATAAGGGTTGGGATCGAGAATGCGGGTAATGCGGCCCTCATCATAGTGACTGGCAAAGACCCCTGTGTGGCGGGTGCGATCGCGCGGCTCTTCCGGCCCCATCAGCGCTACCTGCAGCCCAGCCGCCGCCAGGTGTCTTGCCGCCGCTGATCCAGTCAGCCCTCGCCCCACCACTATGTAGTCGTAGTCCATCGGTCTTTGTCCCAGGTTTCCGCGTCTACCCCGCCAGCAGCCTACTCAGCGGCGCGGCTAACAGACTGGGGCATCACCTGACACAAAATGCCGTAGAGCACCGCAGCTGTCACAATGCCGTTTACAGGACCAATGCCCAAGTCGTTCTGGCCAGTAAAATAACCCACTGCAGACGCCACAACGTAGGCAATGATACCTGCCCAGTTAAAGGCCGGTAGAGGCGCATCTAGGGCCGGAAAGCTGCCCCGGTGCTTCACCCAAAAGTCAACCATGATAATGCCACCGATCGGAGGAATGACGGTACCTAGAAAAATCAGGTAGCTGGGCAGCATCTCGTAGATACCTGAGAGGGTTAGCACCAGCGCAAATGTTGCCCCCCCCAAAACAAAAGCGTGGCGCTTAGTCGTGCGGAACATGTTAGAACCGGCAACCGCAAAGGAATAGATGGTGTTGTCTTGGGTAGTCCAAACATTAAGGATCAGCAGGAGCACTGCCCCAGCCAAAATGCCCTGCATCGCCATCGCCTGAATTAGATCCTGGGTGCCGTACACCATCGTACAAAAAGCGCCGGCAAAGACCAGCAGACCGTTAATCAGGGTAAAGGCCAGCAGGGTGCTGAGAACGGCGTTTTTACCGGAGTTGGCAAAGCGGCTCCAGTTAGTAGACTGGGTGCCGCCCGAAATGAAGGTGCCAATTACAATTGCCAGAGCCGCTCCCAGGCTTAATTCTCCCGTGGGCGGAGCGATTTGAGCGGCCCCTAAATCACCAAAGGCAATGGCAAAGCTAACCACAATCAAAATCAGCATGGCCGGTACTGCCAGACGGCTCAGCCAGTCCATCGCCGCATAGCCGATATAGGCTGTAGCGCAAAAAATGTAGTTAAAGAAAAAGACTAGAACAAAGTACAAAGCGCCATAGCCAGAACTGCCTGGTTCTAGACCAAACAGAGACATGAGCACCTGAACAATCACAGCAGTGGTAAAGGCATACCAGCCAATCTGGGTGGCTCCCATAACAAAATCCACCCAGCGGGAGCCGACATTGCCAAAGCTAAATCGGGCCATGAGCACCGTCGTCAGGCCGCTCTTAGCAGCAATGAAGCCGAGGCTGGCACAGTAAGCGCCCAAAATAATATTGCCAATCAAGATAACCGTGATTAGCGTCGGAAAGTTAAAGGATGGGCCGATGGCTCCCCCAGCAAATAGGGTGGTGGAGGTCAGGGCAAACCCCATCAGCAGAGGAGCCAGTGACCAAATAGATTTGCGGGCAGTCAACGGCACAGCACTCAGCGGATAATCCTCGCTGGCCTGGGCTAGCTTCACAGGTTGTGGCTCGGAGGTAAGACTCATACCCTAGATTCCTCTACAGAGCGTAATTGCTTAATAGATTAAGGGGGTAAATTGCCTGTGATCGGTATCACACACAACGATAATCGTCTTCTCTCCACTGGTTGAGTGTTTAAATTCGCAACTATTGCCGTTGCCACACCCGATGCCCCAGTCTCCGCGTCCCCTCTGTCTTAGCAATCCTGTAGACCGGCCCCTACCGGCGCACCTGCCCAGAAAATCCTGACGCTTTAAACTGCTTCAGCTGGAGGGGTTCGGGCTGGTTAGCAGCCACGGAAACGCGCAGCTCAAAGGGGCTCTCACCGGGCGGCACTTCCCCAATGGAGCCAAGCCGGGTTCGATTTTGCATCACCGGATTGTCGTTGGCATCGTAGATGCGGCCAAAAATATCGGTATTGGTTACAGGCTTGCCAGAGCGGTTAATCGCTTTGCCCACAATGAGATAGCAGCGGGCCTCCTGAATCGAGCCTGCTGCCACCATGCCTCCATACTCGGCAGGGCAAGCTTTGTAGGAGAGATCTGCAATCTCAACGGGAGTGAGGGCGTAGGCAGGTCGGGTAAGCCCGCACAGCAGCCAAAAGACCCCTGCCAAAATGCTGATGAACAGTCCCTTGAACCGCATTGCTCTACCCTTTGCCCAACAACTAAAAATCGCCAGTACCGATTCAGAAAACCTTGTCTGGGGCTACCGCCTCAAAGGCTCAAACCCCTGCGTTTTATCGGAAAAACAGCTTCATGGGGCTAATCTTCAGTCTACCGTGGTTCGGCAGCTAAGGTGATTGGGGGCAGCCACCAGCACCTCAGCGGCCCAAGTGAGCCTTTAGGGCCTGACGCATCGTGTCTACGGGAACAGGGGACTGCAGCCAAATCTCTAAGGCCGCCGCCCCCTGCTGCACCAGCATTTCTAACCCATCAATTGTCGTGAGGCCATGCTGTGCTGCCAGGGTAAGAAACCGGGTTGGGCTGGGGGTGTAGATCAGGTCGTATGCGATCGCACCCGCCTTTGCCCCTGCCAGCACCGTCTCCTCCAATGGCGTCGCGCCCACCTGAGGATGCATGCCGATTGGCGTGGTGTTAACAATCAAATCAGCCTGGGGCAAAAGCTCCGGCAGCGCCTCCCAGGCGTGTACCAACGGCGGCGGAAACAGCGAGCCCTGCCAACTCCTCTGAAATGCCTTGAGCTTGTCTGGATTGCGGCCCACAACCGACACCACCTTCAAGCCCAGCTGAGCACATCCAGCCACCACTGCCCGGGCAGCGCCTCCATTCCCCAAAACCACAGCTTGGGCCTGTCCCCAGTCGCGCTCCAGCGCCTGCAGGGGAGCCAGAAAGCCAGCCACATCCGTATTGGTTCCCGCCCAGCCCCTTTCGGTACGCCAAACGGTATTGACCGCTCCCACAGCCTGAGCCTCCGCCGAGATCTCGGCCAATAGCGGCATAATTGCCTGCTTATGGGGAATGGTGACGTTAAACCCGGTGACGCCAATGGCCGCCAAACCTGCTACCGCTGTTTCGAGCTGGGCCGCCGCGATGGGAAAGGCCACATAGACAAAGTCAGCCCCCAACTCAGCTAGCGCTGCGTTATGCATGACCGGGGAGAGTGAGTGGGTGACCGGCTCGCCGATTACGCCCAAAATCTGAGTCTTGCCAGTAATCATGCCAGCCACCGCATGGAGCCGCCTTTGCTAACGAACCGCTGAGCCATTGATCACCTGCTCTACCTGCCCCACCTGCTGATGAAAGAGGTCAACAATCTTGGCCACCACTTCAGTAATCGTCAGGTCGTCGGTCTGCAGCTCCAGGGCATCGGGAGCTTTTCTCAGGGGGGCTACGCGACGAGTGCTGTCTTTGCGATCGCGCTCGTCAATCGCCCGCTCCAGATCTTCCAGGTTAATCACGGGCTGATTCTGGGCCTGCAGGTCGCGCTGGCGGCGCTTGGCCCGCTCCGAAACCGAGGCCGTCAGGAAAATCTTAAGCTCTGCCTGGGGAAAGACCTGGGTACCAATATCTCGTCCTTCCATCACCACGCCGCCTTCAGCGCCATACTGCTGCTGCTGTTTCAGCAGCGTCGTTCGCACCACAGGCTGGGCTGCAATCGCCGACACTTGAGCAGTCACCTCCTGGCCGCGAACAGCCTGGGTGACCTCCTCACCGTTGATCCAGATGCGGGAGGGGTAGGCCGCAAAAGCCGGGTCATCTCCCGACGGCAGCAGGCGAATATGGCAGTCCTGAATTAGTTCCGCCACCGCCACTTCATCCTGGGGATCAAGGCCCTTTTGCAAAGTCAGCCAGGTTACTGCCCGGTACATAGCCCCGCTATCAAGATAGAGCAGGCCCAAATCCCGAGCCACCTGCCGGGCCACCGTGGACTTACCGGCTCCAGCTGGGCCATCGATTGCCACGATGGGGCGGCGCGATCGCAGCACTACATTATCAATCAGTCGAGTTGTTCCTAGAAAAGCAGCCACAGCCAGTAGTCCCACCGATTTTATGTCCTCCAAAGGCAGCATTGTCTTGGGATGCACCAGATCCACATACTGAAGTTCAATCTCGGGCACGGTCTCCAGCACCGTTCTCACCTGGCTCACTAAGGTCTGGCAGTGGCGCTCACCCTGCCTAAATAGTCCCTCAGCTGCCCGCAACGCCTTATGAATAATAGCGGCCTTTGAACGTTCTGTCTCGTTGAGGTAGCGGTTGCGGGAGCTCAGCGCAAGCCCATTCGGTTCTCGAATGATCGGGCAGCCGATCAGGTCTCCAGGCAGGTTTAGATCTTTAGCAAGCTGCCTCAAAATAGCCAGCTGCTGAGCATCCTTCTGCCCAAAATAAGATCGATCAGGCCGCACAATGTTGAGCAGCTTTGTCACGACAGTGGCAACCCCCTCAAAATGCCCCGGCCGGAACCGGCCACACAGAACCTTCGTCATGGCATCTGGAGGACGCACCTGAGTCAACTGGTCTAAGCTGGGCTTTGCCATACCGTAGAGCACCCCAGCCGTAGGCACGAATACAATATCAACTCCCGCTTGGCCGCACAATTGAAGGTCCGCGCTCAGCGTTTGGGGATAGCGCTCCAGGTCTTCGCCAGGGCCAAACTGCAACGGGTTGACAAAAATAGTTACAACTACGATTTCATTCTCACGGCGAGCCCGCTCAATTAGACTCAGGTGGCCCCGATGGAGCGCTCCCATCGTCGGCACCAAACCCACCTGAGGCAAGTCCTCCAGCGGCTTTCCCAACGGATGGCGGCACTGGGCGAGGCAGCAGTTCAATCCTTCGATCGTCTTCAAAACTCGCACGAATGGCCCCCTTAGCTGCGTTATGGTTCAACTTGGGTTGCGAAAACTCCAAAACCTATAGGCTATCAGATTGAGGTTCCCAGTCGGGTCAGCAGCGCCATCCTCACTGGTGGCGGCAGTTTTAGCCTTCACCCACCAGAAATGCTAGCTGTCCGAACTGTACAACCAAACAAAAACTCCCCACTTCCTAGGATAAGCGGGGAGCCATAAATCTTCAGGCACAGCTCTTTAAAGCTGCTGTAAACTCCACAGGCACAGAAAAAACTCGCTGGTTATAGCGCTTCTTAGTCTATTGAGGTAGAGAATGCTCGTTGTAAGCTCCCCCAACTCTTTGAAGGACAGCTTTCCCGGTAATCTCCCCGATAACCCTCTGGGTATGCGCCAAAGGCGTAATAGGGTGGCAAGGGGGATTCAAACTCGTACCTCAGAAGACTAGGAACTGCCATAACAGGAAGGCTAACTAAAGGAAACAGCAGAGAACAGTCGCCTTGAGGGAGTCGAGTTGTTCTGTCTTTCCTTTGCCCTCTCCCTACGACCTTGCCTCTACGGTCTACCCAAGACCTCGATCTTGACCGTGCCAACTCCGCTGCTTCGCAGGCCAATTGCCTGGGCTGCCGCTGCCGACAGGTCCAGCACCCGACCATGGCCAAAGGGACCGCGATC
>JACVRP010000391.1 GCA_014534385.1 Cyanobacteria bacterium Co-bin13 | reverse complement strand
CCGCCTACGACTATCCCGTGATGGTGCACCACCGCTACCTGATGAAGCCCAGCCCCATCCCCCGCTTCGACAACCCCAAGCTGCACCAAAACCCCGCCCTGCAGCTCTTCGGTGCAGGCCGCGAAAAGCGCATCTACGCCGTACCCCCCTATACCGACGTCAAAAGCCTCGACTTCGAAGACTACCCCTTCACCGTCGAAACCTGGGACAAAGCCTGCGAATTTTGTGGCTCCACCGACAGCTATCTAGACGAAGTCGTCACCGACGACCAGGGAACCCGCCTCTGGATCTGCTCCGACACCGACTACTGCACCCGCAGACAGGCTGAACAAATCGGAACTTCTCGCCACCTTGGTTGATTCCAATTTGTAGGGCTGTTGGGTTGGACGGGTCTATTGAAACTAGGTGTGTGTGACAGGGCTTGTTTCACAGACCCGCCGCTACAGCCCCCACGTCTCCCCCGCTCCCCTGCCCCTCCGCTCCCCCGCATCTATCCGCCCATCCACCCCCTACCCCTCCACCCTCCCACCCCATGCCCCCCCTCCTCACCGTCACCCACCTCACCAAACACTACGGCCCCATCCGCGCCTGCGATCGCATCTCCTTCTCCCTCTACCCCGGCCAAGTCCTCGGCATCATTGGCGAATCTGGCTCCGGCAAATCTACCCTCTTGAGCTGTTTAGCAGGCCACCTGCCGCCGGATGAAGGCGAGGTGATCTATCACAGCCGCGAGGGCAACCTGCTCGACCTAAGAACCATCCCCGAAGCCAAGTGCCGCACCCTGATGCGTACCGAGTGGGGCTTTGTCCACCAAAACCCCCGCGATGGGCTGCGCTTGAGCGTCAGCGCTGGGGCCAATATTGGCGAGCGGCTGATGAATGTGGGGGCGCGCCACTACGGCCAGATTCGTGGTGAGGCGCAGCACTGGCTGGAGCAGGTGGAGATTGATTGCGATCGCATCGACGATTTTCCCAAAACTTTCTCAGGCGGCATGCAGCAGCGGCTCCAGTTAGCGCGGGTGCTGGTGACCCAGCCTCGGCTGGTGCTGATGGATGAACCGACGGGCGGCTTGGATGTGTCGGTGCAGGCGCGGCTTTTGGATCTCATGCGATCGCTAGTAAGAAACCTGAACCTGAGCGTCATTTTGGTGACCCACGACATTGGTGTTGTGCGGCTGCTGGCCCATCGGCTGATGGTGATGCAGCACGGTCAGGTAGTGGAGCAGGGTCTGACGGATCAGGTGCTTGACGATCCACAGCATCCTTACACGCAGCAGCTGGTGAACGCCACGCTGGTTCCTTAGTCAACCTGCATTTCCATGTGGGATAGGCATCCTGCCTGTCTCTGTGGCCGGACAGGCAGGATGCCTATCCTACTCCTGTATTCCTATCCAACCACCCCTATAGGGCCGAACATACATTTCCCCTGCGCTTAATGATGATCACCCAATTTACCCCATCCACAGCTCCACCCCCCCACCTCTCCACTGAGGTCAGGCTCCACGCCGAAGCCCTCGGCAAAACTTTCACCCTCCACACCCAAGGGGGTGTCCGACTCCCCGTTCTGGATGGGGTTTCTCTCACCGTCAAAGCTGGGGAATGCGTAGCGCTGACGGGAGCTTCGGGATCGGGCAAATCTACACTGATGCGATCGCTCTACGGCAACTACCGGGTAGACAGTGGCTCGATCTGGGTGCGTCACGAGGGCACCTGGGTAGATCTGCCTCAGCTCCAGCCCCATGAGCTGATTGCGGTGCGGCAAAAGACCATTGGCTACGTCAGCCAGTTTCTCCGCGTCATTCCCCGCGTTCCTGCTCTGGAAGTGGCTGCAGAACCACTGCTGGAGCTGGGTGTTGCGCCAGAAACGGCCCTCGATACTGTGCGTCAACTCTTTGAACGGTTGAACCTGCCCAAACGGTTGTGGCACCTATCGCCCACCACCTTTTCCGGCGGCGAAAAGCAGCGGGTCAACATTGCCCGAGCCTTTGCTGTAGGCTATCCCGTCCTGCTGCTGGATGAGCCGACCTCCGCGCTCGATGCCACCAATCGCCAGGTGGTGATGCAGCTAATCGAGGAGCGCAAAGCGGCAGGCTGTGCCCTGGTTGGAATTTTCCATGACGAAGACGTGCGCAAGCAGGTCTGTAGCCGGGAGTTAATGTTTGAGCGGCAAAATTGAACCCAAAACGCAGCAAATCCTATGAACGAGCAAATCTACACCAACTACCGCCTGATCTTGCCCGATCAAGAACTGCTGGGCACTCTGGTCGTTCGCGATGGCACGATTGCTGAGATTCAACCCGGCACGGTGGCCCAGGGGCAAAACGGCGAGGGTGACTATCTGCTGCCGGGCCTGGTCGAGCTGCACACGGATAACCTGGAGCAGTGCATTTCGCCGCGACCAGGGGTGCGATGGCCACTGATAGCGGCCGCAGTTTCGCACGATCGGGAGCTGAGTGCGGCAGGCATTACGACGGTGTGTGATGCGATCGCAGTTGGCGACATCACCCCCACCTCCATGCGGATTACCCAGTACGGTCCCATGATCGACGCAATCTACCAGGGCCAGGAGCAGGGGCGCTTTGCTGTCGATCATCGGCTGCATCTGCGCTGCGAACTGGGCTATGAGCAAGTCACCCAAATCACCGAAACCTACGCCGACCATCCCCTGCTCACTCTGATCTCGCTTATGGATCACACCCCAGGGCAGCGCCAGTTCGCCAAAGTCGAAAAGTACAAAGAGTACTACATGGGCAAGCATGGCGTAGCCGAGTCTGAGATGGAAGCCTTTATCCAAGGCCGCATCGAAGCCCAGAAGCAGAATGCCGTGATCAACCGTCGTCAGCTCGTCGCCCTAGTCCGCAAGAAAAACATTGCCCTAGCCAGCCACGACGACGCCACCGTCGAACATGTGCAGGAAGCCGTTGCAGATGGGGCCAACATCGCCGAATTCCCAACTACCCTCGACGCTGCCAAAGAAGCCCACAGCCACGGACTGCACATTCTCATGGGAGCACCCAACCTGGTATTGGGCGGCTCCCACTCCGGCAACGTCTCCGCTGGCGACCTGGTGGACTACGACCTGGTCGATATTTTCTCGTCGGATTACTTGCCCCAAAGTCTGCTCCAGGCCATGTTCCTGGTCGCTCACCAGCACGGCAAACCCTTGTTTGAGGCAGCTCGGCCGTTCACTATCAATCCGGCCAAGTCTGTCGGGTTGGATCAGGACCGTGGCAGCCTCGAAGTCGGTAAGCGGGCCGACTTTGTTACTGTCCAGGACGATGGGGTAGTGCCCCGCATTCGGGAAGTGTTCCGCCAAGGTCGCCGAGTAGCTTGAGAAATGTGGGATGGGCATCCTGCCCGTCTGTGGGATAGGCGTCTCGCCTGTCCGGTGCAAATGACAGGCGAGACGCCTATCCCACCAGAAATTGGTTAGCCAGCCCTCAATCTAGCGAACTTCTTTCGCACTAACCCCCATGAAAACAACTGCTCCCGAAAAGCTTGCCATTCAAGGCGTTAGCGCCCTCACTCCCGACGGCTGGATAGACGATGCCACCGTCCTGATTGAAGACGGAAAATTCGTCTCCATCGGCCAAGACCCTCGGCCCAGCGGCTACATCGCCCTCGACATGAGCGGCCTGCAAATGCTTCCCGGCATTGTCGATCTCCATGGCGACGCCTTTGAGCGCATGATCTGCCCCCGGCCTGGCGTCAGCTTCCCGCTCGAAATGGCGCTGATAGAGAACGATCAGGCCCTGCTCTCTGCCGGGATCACCACCTTCTTCTATTCAATGACCGACTCCTTTGAGCCTGGTCTGCGCAGCCGCCAAACCGTGCGGCAATTGATTGAGCGAATCACCGGCCCCCTCAGGCTGCGGG
>JACVRP010000113.1 GCA_014534385.1 Cyanobacteria bacterium Co-bin13 | reverse complement strand
CTGGTAACAGCCGTCCCAGATAGATAACCGCCCTCCGTCAGGAGAACAGAACCCGGCTTATGTCCGGCTCTTTCCCCACTTTTTGATGGCTATGACGATGACCGACCTGCCTGATCCTGTACGTCAAAGACAGCTGCAGCGCTGCCTGCAAAGGCTGGGACTGCCCGATAAAACTGTGGTCAACTGGCAGTTTTTGGATCTGGCCTTTACCCATTCCTCCGCTTCGGCTTCGGCGAACTATGAGTACCTGGAGTTTTTGGGGGATGCGGCGCTGCGGCTGGCAGCAGCGGAGTTTCTGATGGAGACCTACCCTGAGGCGTCGGTGGGAGAACTGGCGGCGGTGCGATCGCGACTCGTTAGCGATCAGGCCCTAGCCCAGCTGGCCGACGACCTCGGTTTAGAGAGCTTCGTGCAAATGTCTAGCAGCGCTTGGGGGGATAAGGCTGGGCGGCGTTCTCGGCTGGCAGACGTTTTTGAGGCGGTGCTAGGGGTGCTTTACCTGGAGCGCCACAACCTCAGCCTGATCCGGCTGTGGCTTGATGGCCACCTGCAGCGGCTGGCCCAACAGATCTGGCAAGACCCCACCCTACAAAACTACAAGGCAGCTCTGCAGGAGTTGACCCAGGCCCACTTTAAGGCGCTGCCCCAGTACCAAACCCAGGAAGTTAGCCACATTCACGGCGATGCCGAGCGCTTTGCCTCGGAGGTGTGGTTTATGGACCAGTGCTGGGGCAGCGGCCGGGGCGCTTCGATGAAGCAGGCAGAGCAGATTGCCGCACAACGGGCCTATACCGGCCTCAAGCAGCACCTGGAACAGGCGCAACCCGCAACCCCATGACGGCTCCCCTGCGCCTTGCGGTCTTTGGGCTAGGCCGGTGGGGCGGGCATTTGGTTCGAAATTTTCTGGCTCTTCCTGGGGTTGAGGTGGTGGCCGTTGTTGATTCCCAGGCCGAGGTTCTGGCCCGGCTGCAGGATCAGCTGGAGCTGCCCGAGAGTGTGCAGGGTCTGACTGACTGGCAAGCGGCAATGGAGCTGCCGGGGCTAGAGGCGGTTGCGATCGCAACTCCCGCCGCCACCCACTATTCCCTAATCAAAGCAGCCTTGGAACGTTCTCTCCATGTGCTGACCGAAAAACCCATGACGCTGTCCGTAAAAGAAGGCCAGGAACTCTATGCCCTGGCAGCCCAACACCAGCGTCAGCTCTTGGTAGACCACACTTACTTGTTTCACCCCGTTGTCAGGGCTGCCAAGCAGGTATTTCTAGAAAACCGCTTGGGCAATCTGCGCTATGGCTACGCGGCCCGCACCAATCTTGGCCCAGTGCGCTCCGACGTTGATGCGCTCTGGGATCTGGCCATTCACGACATTGCCATGCTCAACTTCTGGCTGGCAGAAACCCCAGCTCAAGCTGCCGCCTGGGGTAGCGCCTGGCTACAGCCCCAGGCCCAACCCCTGTTTTCCACAGGGCTAGTCGATGTCGGCTGGGTGCGGCTCGTTTATCCTAGCCAGTTTGAGGCTACCCTCCACGTCAGCTGGCTCAATGCCGACAAGCAGCGGCGGCTGGGAGTCGTGGGCGAACGGGGCACACTAGTCTTTGATGAACTAGCCCAGAACAGTCTGACCCTGTATCAGGGGGCTCTCCAGAGTGAGACTGCGCCGTTTTCGCCGACCGCTATCACGCCCATGCCTCTGCTGGTCGAAGGGGGTGAACCCCTGGCTCAGGTGTGTCGCCACTTTTTAGCCTGTATTCAGGGGCAGCAGGAGTCTGAAGTTTCGGCAGGTGTGACGGCAACGAGTCTGGTTCAGATCCTGACTGCCCTGACTCAATCCCTACAGAACGGCGGTACCTTAGTTTCTCTATAATTCTCGCCGCCTAGGCTTTGACGGGCAAAGCAAGGCGTGTCCATCAAAGCCTAGGCCTCTAGAAGATGGGCACGGGCTGTCGCCCTTTGACCATCCTACTTTCAGCTAGTTTCGGCCAGGCCTCGCAGGCCAAACAATTGGCCTAGTACGGATAGCCGGGAGCAGTTCCAGTAGTCGATATGGGCAGAAATGAGCCCGGCTTCATTTAGCCGCAGTTCGCTCCAGCCAGAGATACTCATGCGGGGTTGCCAAGGCACAGGCGCTGTCCAGCTCAGGGTCCAGCGAGTTTTGATCAGGTCTGCCGCTGGCTGCTCAATGGCGTGCAGGTCTAGCTGCACGGCCTGAAACCACCGCTCAATAAAGCCAATCATCTGGCGGTAGCGGTCAACCCCCCGGAACTGGTTCAGCGGGTCTTTGAAGTAAACTCCCTCGGCATAGAGGTCGTAGCTCTGATCGTGGGGAAATCGCTGGTAGTCCAGGCGAATTCGTTCGAGGATGTCTGGGGGCATTGGAGCAGTTAGAAACCACTCTGATCATCCAGCATCTCCAGCGGTGTGGCAATCGCCAGCAGAAGGTTGGCGGTGGCTGATAGAGCGCTACTTCTGGCCCAGCAGCCAGTAGGTCGTCATCAGGCCCCTGCCTTTGACATCAATGATGCCGCGCCGTTCAAACTGGTAGGTGTCCTTTAGCTGCTCGTAGAGGTTTGCGGTTACCTGGATGCGGTTAGGCTGGCCCTGAGACTCCATGCGGCTAGCCACGTTGACGGCATCGCCCCAGAGGTCGTAGGAGAACTTTTTCATGCCGATTACCCCAGCCACCACTGGCCCTGTGTCCATGCCAATTCGCAGGCTAAAGGGGCTGTTGTTGTCAGTCCGCTGAAAGCGACTGATGGCCTGCTGCATGTCCAGCGCCATCTGAGCCACCGCTTCGGCGTGGCGATCCATCTTCTGGGGCAGCCCGCCCACCACCATGTAGGCATCTCCAATGGTCTTGATCTTTTCCAGGCCGTGCTTTTCAGCTAGCTGGTCAAAGGTCGAGAAAACCCGGTTGAGCATGTTGACCAGCTCAGCCGGTGAAACAGCCGCAGAGAGCCCTGTGAAATTGACAATGTCGGCAAATAGAATCGTTACCTCGTCAAAGCGGTAAGCGATCGATTCCTGCTTGCGCTTTAGTTCCTCGGCGATAGGCTGGGGCAAAATGTTGAGCAGCAGCCGCTCCGATTCCTCCTGCTCAGCCTTGAGTGCTTCTTCTACCCGCTTGCGATCGGTGATGTCGGTAACAAAGCCCTCAATCGCCACGGGCTCATCGGTGTCGTCCCAGACCCAAATGCCTTTTTCCAGCACCCACTTCTCCTGCCCAGCGGCGGTGATGATGCGGTAGATCATCTCAAAGGAGCGCTTCTCCAGGCGGGCTGCTTCTAGATGCGTGCCCACGTAGCTGTGGTCTTCAGGGTGTACCAGAGAGCCAAAGGAGAGCTTCGACTGGTGAATCAGATCTTGGGGATGGTAGCCGGTCAGCTCAAAGCAGCCATCGCTGACAAAGTCCAGAATGCGGTCGTCGTTGTACAACCGCCGGTAGGCCATACCTGCCAGGTTGCCCAGCAGGGTCGCCAGTGCCCGCTGGCTTTCCTGCAGCGCCTCCTCCGCCTGTTTGCGCTGGGTGATGTCGGCAGCGGTGCCTTCGTAGTAGAGGATTTCTCCGTAGTTGTCGCGCACAACCCGGCTATTTTCTGAAATCCAGATGATCTCGCCATCGGCCCGGTAGACCTGGGACTCAAACCCGGTGAGACCCTCAGGCTGGCTGTGGAGGCGCTCAACCATGTGGCGGCGACGCTCAGGATCGACGTAGAGCCGGTTCACGTCACTGACCTGATGCATCAGCTCCGCCGGGCTGCTATAGCCCAGCATATTGGCCATGGCTGGGTTGGCGCTGAGGAACTTGCCCCGGGGCGTAACCTGCAAAATGCCCTCTGCCACATTTTCAAAGATGCTGCGGTATTTTTCCTCAGCTCGCTGTAGGGCGATATCGGCCCGCCGTCGCTGGGTGATATCGCGGGCTACCCAGATCGCTCGGTTGCCTGGCAGGGGCGACACAATAGCGCTATACCAGGCCGTTCTTTCAAAGTCATCGGTAGCAGCCTCACCGTTGGTTGGGTCTTGGCCCGTCCACTCCCCTATCGGCAGGCTATACATCAGGCGAACCGCCTGCCCCGTGTTGAGGGCCTGGTGGATGTGGCGCATGAACAGGGTGGCCTGATAGGGCGGCAGCACCTGATAGACCGTTTTACCAATGCGCTCCGTGTCTGGGCTGTAGAGCAGTTCGGAGTTGGTGGCGACCATGTTGAGGTAGTGACCTTCGGCATCAAATACCGTGATCACATCGGTCATAGCGGCGAAGAGGGCCCGCAGCTCGGCTTCTGAATCTCGCAGGGCGCGCTCTACCCGCTGGCGTTCGCGGATCTCTCCCAGCAGGCGCTGGTTGGAGTCGGTGAGGGCGGCGGTGCGGCGGGTGACCCGCTGCTCCAATTCCTCGTTGGCCCTTTGCAGGGCTGCCTGGGCCTCTTTGCGCTCCGTGATGTCTTCGACGGTGCCCTCAAAGTACAGCAGCGTGCCCGTCTCGTCTCTCACTGCTCGGGCGTTTTCTGAAATCCAGATGACGCTGCCGTCTTTGCGGTAAATCTCTGACTCAAAGTTTTTGACTTCACCCTGCAGCAGCAACGCCTGGATAAATTCTTCGCGGCGCTGGGGCTTGACGTAAAGCTGCTGCTGGATGCTGGTTAGGTTCGCCATCATCTCTTCGGGCGAGCTGTAGCCGTAGATCCGAGCTAGGGCGGGGTTGGCGCTGAGATACTGACCGTCGGCAGTGGTCTGGAAAATGCCTTCGACAATATTTTCGAAGATGTTGCGGTATTTGGCCTCGGCTTTTCGCAGCGCCTCTTCCGCCTGGTTGCGTTTGGAGATGTCAATGCCGACGGTAAAGGCGGCGTTGCCCTGGTTGTACTTCTGGGCGACGATCAGAAACTGCCGCTTGGAGCCGCCCACATAGGCCGAAATTTCTCGGTAGGCATCCTGCTGGTCGGAGGCAAAGAAGTCTTTGACGAAGGTGTTGAATTCGTTGCTGGTGTGCAGGAAGCCGATGTCTTGCTCGATAAAAGCTTCTACCGGCAGGTTGAAGGTGCTGGCCAGGTGGCGATTGACCCCTAGATAGCGCAGATCAGAGCTGATCCAGGACACGATGCCGGGCACCGCATCGAGAATGGCCTGCAGCTGATCGTGGGCCGATCTGAGCGCAACTTCTGCCTGCTGCCGCTCTACAATTTCTTCAATCAGGCTGTCGTTTGACTCTCGCAGGGCAGCCGTATGCTCCTCAGACTGCTGCTCTAGCCGAGCAATCTGCTGCTTGAGCTGTTCGGCAGTGGTGGTGCGATCGCACACCTCCTGCTTCAGCTGCTGATTTTCCTGCCGCAGCGCTTCTAGCTCCTGCAAAATGTCTGCCTGCGACAGAGTAGTATTGCCTTCCACCACTGAAACAGCCGTGTGCTGCGGCCTCTGGCTCAGTTTGCCAGCCGACAACGGTAGTTTTTCGGTCATAAAAAACTCAAGCTACAAGGTTCGCCAACCTACTTCATCTACGTCTACGTGACTGCACCGTGTGATTCCGGTTTGGACTGCGAGAAAGTTGTGGATCGGTAAAACAGTTCACAAAACGCGGTTCACAGACTGCGTATCACGAAACTGCATATCGCAGGATCCACTGGGCCTCTGGTTGATCGGCGCTACTCTTCCGGGAATGACAGATGCTACGGCGACAGACAACGGGCCAAAACAGTCCGTGTAGATTAGTGGCTGCACCCTTGGGCTTTCTAATATGAACCATACTGCAGGCATTGATCGGTATTGTGGACATCATTCTTTATTCTTTTAATCCTGGGAAGGTTGCTCAGACACCTCACCTCCCCGACCGTCCTACCCTTTCCCTTTTTCCTTCCCACAACTTTTCCCGATCCCTTCATTCACATGGGACAATGAGAGGCGCTTGATCTTTAGGGGAGTGAGTAAAAACGGTGAAAGCCCTTGTTGTTGGAAGCGGTGGGCGTGAACATGCCCTAGCCTGGAAACTGCTTCAGTCGCCTAAAGTGAGCGAGGTAGTCTGCATTCCGGGCAATGGCGGGACGGCAGCTCTGCCTAAATGTCGCAACGTGGGCATGGGCGTCGATGACTTTGAAGGCATCGCCCGGTTTGCCCTAGTCAACAATTTTCCCTTGGTTGTCGTCGGACCTGAGCAGCCCCTGGCCGATGGGATTGCTGATTTTCTGCAGCAGCAGGGCCTGAAGGTTTTTGGGCCGACCCAGGCCGGAGCTCAGATCGAGGCCAGCAAAGCCTGGTCTAAGGCCCTCATGGCCCGGGCAGGCATTCCAACAGCTAGATCTGAGGTATTTACCGATGCGGCTGCAGCAATGGCCTATGTGCAGCGCCAGGGTGTCCCCATCGTGGTCAAGGTAGACGGTCTAGCGGCAGGTAAAGGGGTGACGGTAGCCCACAGCCTAGACGAGGCAACAGCCGCCATTGAAGCGGCTTTTAGCGGTAAGTTTGGCGCTGCCGGAGAGCGCGTCGTGATCGAAGAGTTTATCGCCGGTCAAGAGGCCTCGGTGCTGGCAGTGACCGATGGCCAGAGCCTGCGACCGCTGCTGCCTGCCCAGGACCACAAGACGATTGGGGAAGGAGATACTGGCCCCAATACGGGCGGCATGGGAGCTTACGCGCCGACCCCCATCATCACCCCAACCCTGATGGAGCGGGTGCAGCAAGAGATCCTAGAGCCTGTGCTGCAGGCGTTTAAAGACCAGGGCATTGACTACCGGGGCGTGCTCTATGCTGGGCTGATGATTACTCCCCAGGGCGACCCTAAAGTGGTGGAGTTTAACTGCCGCTTTGGCGATCCCGAGATTCAAGCGATCCTGCCGCTGCTGGAAACGCCGCTGGCCGACCTGATGTTGGCCTGTGTCGAGGGCACTCTAGAGGCATTTCCGCCGCTGGAGTGGAAGCCGGGGGCAGCGGCCTGCGTGGTGGCTGCTGCTGAGGGCTATCCCGACAGCTACCGCAAAGGCATGCCGATCTCTGGCCTAGAGGCCGCTGCCGAAACGGGGGCGCTGGTGTTTCATGCTGGCACTCGCAAGCTAAAGGGGGAGACCATAGCCGATGGAGGCCGGGTACTGGGCCTTACTGGGGTGGGCGATGATTTTGAGGGTGCGATCGCAAGTGCCTACGCTGCCGCCGCCTGCATTAGCTACGACGGCATGTACTATCGGCGAGACATCGGCCATCGGGTCAAGGCTCAGTAGCCGCCCCAGCAGCAGCTTTAAGTCCCTTGCTCAGGCAGCCGATTGGCGTGCCAGGGCAGCAACTGCCAAAGATCGTGCCAGAATAAAGGCACTTGCATCCTTAACGCTGAACCGTCTTGATTGAGCTACTCAAAAAGATCCGAGAACTAATCGTGCGCTGGTGGGGCGATTTTACCCTGCAGACGCGGTTAATGGCCGGGGCCACCCTGATGGTGTCCCTGATCATGAGTGGCTTGACCTTCTGGGCCGTCAATACGATTCAGCAAGATGCCCGGCTCAACGACACCCGCTTTGGCAGCGACCTGGGGCTGCTGCTGGCCGCCAACGTCGCCCCATTGGTCAGCGAAAACAACCGCACCGAGCTAGCCCGCTTCTCCTACAGCTTTTACCAGAGCACCTCTAGCGTCCGCTATATGCTCTACGCCGACGAAGACGGCAGCATTTTCTTTGGCATTCCGTTTTCCGAAGCGGCGGTGCAAAACTCCCTCACCCTGCGGCGGCGCATGCAGCTGCCCGAAGACTACGCCCGCAATACCGACAAGCCGATGGTGCGCCAGCACCTGACCCCGGCTGGAGAAGTCACCGATGTCTTTGTGCCGCTCAACTACAACGGCAAACATCTGGGCGTATTGGCCCTCGGCATTAACCCCAACCCGACGGTTGTTGCCTCCTCCCACCTTACCCGCGATGTAACCATCGCCGTGTTTGTCTCGATCTGGGTAATGGTCATTTTGGGAGCCGTTTTCAATGCCCTCACCATTACGCAGCCGATCAAAGAGCTGCTGGTAGGGGTAAAAAATATTGCGGCGGGCAACTTCAGGCAGCGCATCGATCTGCCCCTGGGCGGTGAACTGGGGGAGCTGATCTACAGCTTCAACGATATGGCCGAGCGGCTAGAGCGCTACGAAGAGCAAAACATC
This sequence comes from Cyanobacteria bacterium Co-bin13, assembly GCA_014534385.1. GTDB lineage: Bacteria > Cyanobacteriota > Cyanobacteriia > Phormidesmidales > Phormidesmidaceae > JACVSF01. The sequence goes on along the minus strand of JACVRP010000113.1, from coordinate 1,380 downwards.
GAAGAACTCACTGCGGAAAAAGCCAAGCTCGAAACCCTGGTGTCAACCATTGCTGACGGCGCGATTTTGCTGGATACCAGCATGAATGTGGTGCTAGTCAACCCCACTGCCCGCCGCATTTTCGGTTGGGAGAGCCGGGAACTGAGCCAGGGCAATGCTCTAGAGCATCTGCCCAGTGAAGTGCGGGTGCAGCTTACCCGTCCCCTGTTCCAGGCGGTAGCAGGCCAGTCAGAGGGCATGGAGTTTCGCGTTTCACTGCACGAGCCCAGCATTCGCACCATCCGGATTTTGCTCAATACGGTCCTTGACCAGGCGCGGGAAAACGTCAAAGGCATTGCCATTACAGTGCAGGACATCACCCGTGAAGTGGCCCTCAACGAAGCCAAAGCCCAGTTCATCAGCAACGTCTCCCACGAATTGCGAACGCCGCTTTTCAATATCAAGTCTTTTATCGAAACCCTGCATGAGTACGGGGAAGACCTGAGCGACCACGAACGGCAGGAATTTCTGGAAACGGCCAACCACGAAACGGACCGCCTCACTCGCCTGGTCAACGATGTGCTCGATCTCTCGCGGCTAGAGTCAAACCGCCAGTATCAGCTCACCTCGGTAGAAATTGTTCAGCCCATTGAGCAGATTCTGCGTACCTACCAGCTCAATGCCCGTGATAAGCAGATCGAGCTGCGCCATGAAATCGAGCCGGACCTGCCGCCTGTGCTGGGCAACTACGACCTGCTGCTGCAGGTGTTTGGCAACCTGGTGGGCAATGCGCTCAAGTTTACCCAGGCGGGTGGCAAAGTTCTGCTGCGGGCCTACTCGCTGCCCTGTATAGAAGCTGAGCCGGGCCGCTCCAGCAGCATTCGGATTGAGGTTTCAGATACGGGCATCGGCATTGCTCCGGAAGACCAGCAGGCTATTTTCGATCGCTTCTTTCGGGTAGAGAACCGGGTTCACACCCTGGAGGGCACCGGCCTAGGCCTGTCGATCGTCAAAAATATTATTGAAAAGCACAGCAGCCAGGTGCATCTGGTCAGCGAGGTCGGGGTAGGCACCACGTTCTGGTTTGACCTAATTGTCTACATGCCCGAATCGTCCCCCATGTCTCACGTGAGCGAGCAATTGTCAGAAGGGACAGGCAAAGCGGGAGATGCGATCGCACTCACGCCGTCTCCCTAGCCCTAGCGTGAGGTTTGCGATCGCTATCTCTCAGGCTAACCCCCACTGCAGATCCCAGGGTTCTTCCCCGCTAGCCAAGTTCAACCCTCAACCCTAAAAAGAACCCTGGGATCTAGCCCCCACCCGCAGATTCCAGGGTTCTTTTCTGCTAGCCAAGTTCAACCTTCAACCCCAAAAAGAACCTTGGGATCTAGCCCCCACCCG
>JACVRP010000513.1 GCA_014534385.1 Cyanobacteria bacterium Co-bin13 | reverse complement strand
GGGGTGGGGGGCGGCCCCCCCCAGCCAGGGGTGGAACCCCTGGCTGGGGGCGCAGCCCCCACACCCCCATATTAACGAGTAATCTGTGATTGCTATAGGCCAGAGAGAAATAGACAGAAGAGAACGATTCTATAGATTCTTCTTACGAGTTTTGCCAGAAGACGAAACACCGTGAGTGAAGGAATTCCAGCTGGTCTCTGGAGTTGGTGGCAGCAGAATGCTGACATCGCAGGCCTCTGGGTCACCGCCCAAATCTGAAATTGTGTCACTAATTAAGCGGTCAACGACCTTCAAAATCCCTTCTAAATTGGCACAGTTGGGAGCCATTGTTTGAAGCAGCTGTTTCCAGCGGCTTTCCATCTGTCTCTGCACACAGAGCTCCTGGGTTCGAATATCAGTGTTTCCCAAAAGCTCATCAAAGTCTTCAAGGGTGATCTCCCAAAAGCGCTTAGCAATGTTGTCTTCAGCAGAAGGCCGCAGCAGGTCCTGAATCTGCCTTAAATTAGCGCTTGGGAAAGCGGCAGAGAGACGGGCATCTTCTAGCGAGTCAGGGTCGATCACTTCATCGGGATCTAGAAAGGTGTCAACTAGATAGCTATAGGCCGCAGCACGTATTTCTGGTTCTCCAACTTCGTCTGTTCCCAACGCATAGAGATCGATAGCCCGATCAAGGTCGTACAGCAGCTTGTCGAGAATGATTTGACTTCTAATCAGGTGAGGACCGCAGCACTGCATGAAGCAGTCAAGTTTCTCAGCTAGCAGCCCTCGTTCGATCACGAGCTGCAACAGTCGCTGATCGGCCTTGGCCATGCCACCGATGCCGTACAGGCCATAAAACAGAATGGGAGGACGGGCAATGCGTAGTAGGCGGAAGCCACCCGCGCCCTCGAAAGCGTCTGCAAAGAGCTGCAGGGCAAGTAGAAACGAGGTTAGTGGAGGGGATTCGGGATTCACATCTCGCCTGCCGATGAAAATGAGGCGGCGAAATCGCTCCAGGTCTAGGTGAGCGGTTGCGCCCAACGCCCGCAAGCCATCTGCCGTGCCGTGGGCAGCTCTTTGGATCAGCTCATCCATGATGCGGCTAAGTTCGCTTTCCAAAAGCAGCGATCGCAAGTCCGACTGCCCCGACACTTCTAGCAGGTTAAATAGCTGGCGATAGGCATCTAGCCCGCGCGGCCAGTCGTTTTGACCGTAGGCCGCCTGGGTTGCACCGGTCAGGCTTTGCAGAGCGTAGATAACGGCATCTCGTCGAACCTGTAGTTCGGTGTAGGGCACCTGCAGCAGGAATCGCCCGCCGCTAAACCCAACTCCGGCCAGTGCCTCGCCCATTTTGACCAGCAGCACCGAGGCTACCTCATCCAGGCTCTGGGCTAATTTTCGGTAATACTGGCCAACGCCAGGCGTGAGAGTGCCGACCAGACGAGCCATGCGAGCGTAGTCGCTGAGCTGGCGGCGAATGGCAAAGGCTTTATCCTTCTGCCGGGCTTCTAGGGCAAAGCGAGCAGCGCCAGTTCCTTCTGCAATGGCCGACCGAATCGCTAGAGCCCAACCCTGCAATTCTGAAGTGACGTCTTTAAGAATGGTGTTGGTCGTCAGTTCCTGCAAATCCCGATTGACATCATCGATGGCCTGCTGCAGCTCTGCATCAGATGATGTGGCCATAGCGGCAACGGTGAAAGGGGTCGCGGGCGCAGTTAAGAAGGGGACGCCCTGGGCTTCGCGCTGGATTGCGATCGCACGCGGGCTATCCTTGTATCGGGTCAACAATGCCTCGGCAACCAGCTTTGAATCATTGGGGTCGCTGACCTTTAGCTCTCGCCGCAGCAGGTTGTCGAGCGCCATGCGAGCCGGGGTCATCGGCACAACCCCATTATTGGCGGCGGCAGCAGAACTGTTTTGAAAAGGGTGAGTAGGTTGAGTGGCCATAGGGGTTACTACATCCTGCGTTCAAGGGTTTGAAAAGCGGATTGAAACGGTCGCCGCTGGTCGTCAGGCGACAACGGCCTGCTGAGCTTCGGCCAGGGTAGACAGGTCGGGCCGGTTGAGGCGGGCCAGGTGTTGAATCACCAGCTGAGACAGCTCTTGGGAGGGAATTTGCCCCGAAGACAGGGCATAGCTGGCGGCGCTAACCAAAAAGCGAGGCGGCAGGGGCGGCACCTGCCCCTGGGTGAGGGCTCTAGAGCCTTGAAGAATGGCCCGCTGGTCATCGCGGCTAAAGGGAATGATGTCTACCAGAGCTCGCTGGGCCAGATTGCGACGTGGCTGAAAAGCAATTTCATCCACAATTTGAGGAATCAGCTGATCGGAGGTCAGCAGCAGGCGCGGCGGAATGCGGCCAGGCGATTGGGGTGTGTATAGCTCCTGCCAAACCCGTCGCATGCGGGCAGCCTCGCTGCCAAAGCCCAGCCGCTGCAGCATTTCGGCCAGCATAAACACCCGCAAAAAGGCTGTGGGATGCGCCCCACCAGGGCGAAAGGCCAGCACGCGCGAACTGGGGTTAGCCAGAAATACCGCCATGCCCCAGGCCGCTGCCGGACCGCCCAGCAGGATTGCCGCCAGGTCCGCAAAAATCTCCTTGTGCCAGAGCGCGTAAATGCGGGTCAGGCTAGGGTCACCCGTAAAGCGCAATGCCCGACGCACCACCGCTTGCCGATTCTCCTGCCAAATCCCCAGATCTGCCTGCAGGTTGTGGGCTACTTCATGGAGAAACACGGCCTGCCAGGGACTTTCCCGGTCCCAGGGAATGCGAATGATGGGAAAGGGGTTGGGCTCACCCAGCAG
>JACVRP010000426.1 GCA_014534385.1 Cyanobacteria bacterium Co-bin13 | reverse complement strand
GGCTAGTCACATGGAAACAAGGCCCATCAACACAACAGCCCTAAAAATGACGGTGGTTGTGCCGACCTTCAAGCGCCCCCACGATCTGGTTCGCTGCTTGGAGGCTCTGAAGCGACAGCTATCGCCTCCCCACGAGGTGATTGTCGTGGTCCGTGAAGACGACACCGAAACCTGGTCGGCCCTGGAGGGGTTTGCTGTTGAGGCTTTACCGCTCAAGACACAGCCAGTCAGGGTGCCTGGCGTGGTGGCCGCGATGAACTTGGGGCTAGAAACGGCGACGGGGGATGCGATCGCATTTACCGATGACGATGCCGCCCCCCACCCAGACTGGCTGCAGCGGATTGAGGCCCACTTTACCCGCGACCCAGCGATTGGGGGCGTAGGTGGACGGGACGTAATTCAAAACCCCAAGCCCTGGTTTTTAGGCAGCAGTGAAGTTGTTGGCCAGCTGCAGTGGTATGGGCGCATGGTAGGCAACCACCATAAAGGCATTGGCACAGCCCGCGAAGTTGACATTTTGAAAGGGGTCAACATGAGCTTTCGGCGCGATGCGATCGGCGATTTGCGCTTCGACAGCCGCATGCTGGGCACAGGAGCCCAGGTCCACTTTGAGGTAGCCTTTTGCCTGGCTATCAAGCGCCGAGGCTGGACCCTCCTCTACGATCCAGCCGTACTGGTCGATCACCACCTGGCCCAGCGATTTGATGAAGACCAGCGGTATCAATTTAACGATGTTGCTTACTTCAACCTGGTACACAACGAAACCCTAGCTCTAGCTGATCATTTTTCCCCAGTGCAGCAGGTTATCTTTTTTCTCTGGGCTACCTTAATTGGCACGCGAGATGCCTATGGGTTGGCGCAAATGCTGCGATTTTTCCGCAGAGATGGTCACATCGCCTGGCAGAAGTGGCTGCTTGCCATCAAAGCCCGCTTTAAGGGCTGGCAAACCTGTCGGCAGAGCCAGCCGCTGCACCCTTCTTGCCCAATGGCCCAAAATCTATAGACCTTGCCTTGCCTTTAAGTGCACCGCCAGCCCAAACCTGCCTCAGAGACCCCAATGACCCCAGCCAGCCCTTCTACCCATCCCGCTGCCGTTCGGCAAACTGAAACCCCCGGCGAAAAACAGGGCAAGGCATTAATGATCGCGTGGGCCCTGTTGGTAGCCCTTTGCCTGCTGGTGCAGGCCGGTAGACTGTTGGTTCTGATCTTTCCCCTAGGCTCGGTAGCCGTGGGCCTGTTTTTGTACTTTCGAGCCCCCGTTCTATACGTCAGCTTCACCTGGTGGATGCTCTTTTTGGGAGCGCTGGTTCGCAAGATTATTGACTACCAGAGCGGCTATGTTACGCCAGGTCGCTGGGGCACCCCGGCCCTGTTGGTAGCCGCAATTTCGCTAATTACCCTCTTCAAATATCTGCCCCGAATTCACAAACAGGGCGGCATTCCGTTCCTGCTGTCGTTGATGGCCCTAACCTATGCCTTTCTAGTCGGGCTGATCTACGGTCGGCTCAGCGCCCAGTATCTGGTGGGGGCCTTTGAGTGGTTTGGCCCGCTGGCCTTTGGCTTCCATTTGTTCGCTCAGTGGCGCAACTACCCCAGATATCGTAAAAGCCTCTTAAGTACGTTTATCTGGGGCACTTTGGTAATGGGAGCCTACGGGATTTACCAGTACTGGGTCGTGCCCGAGTGGGACCGGTTTTACCTGGGCCAGCTGGGCGTTACCTCCTTTGGGGCGGGCACCCCCTTTGATGTCAGGGTATGGGGGACTTCGACCTCTCCCCAGGAGTTTTCGGCCATCATGCTGGCCGGCATTATTTTGATCTTTAGCGGTGAGGGCGTTGTCAGATTTGCGGCAGCAGGCACTGGCTATTTAGGGTTTCTATTGACAATGGCGCGGGCGGGCTGGCTGGGCTGGTGTATCTCAATCATCATGTTCATGCCTTCGCTCAAGCTGAAGCTGCAGATGCGGCTATTGACCACCATTTTGGTGATGTCTCTGTTTGTTGTTCCCCTGACTCAAATGGAGCCTTTTGCCACGGTGATTAGTGAGCGGCTTGAGTCGTTTACCGAGGGTAGGGAAGACCGCAGCTTTGAAGACAGGCAGGAGGGATATCAGGAACTGTCCCAGGCAGCGGCTACCCAGTTTGTGGGGCTAGGGCTGGGGGGAGGCCCCAGCATTGAAACCTCCCTAGGCGGAACCGACACCTCTATTTTTCCGCTGCTGTTTCAGTTTGGCTGGTTTGGCTCCCTAGTTTACGTGGGCGGAGTTTTGCTCATGATTATTAAAGCTTTTCAAATTCAGCAGCTTAGATCCGATGCCTTCGGCAGTGCGGCCAGGGCAATTGCGTTGGGGATCTTTGCTCAAGTCGCACTCAATCAAATCTTCACAAACGTGTTTGGGTTTGTGTTGTGGGGGTTCCTGGGAATTAGTTTGGCAGCCGGCAATTACTATCAATCGAGCAGCTCTCAAAGGCTGCCTCTGAAGAGTTAGCTAGGGGTTTATAAAGATTGCCCTAGGGCGATCTAGAGAGCCTCCCTAATCAAATTGGCGCTGTCATGCTAAGAGTTTGCTTTTTAGCAAAAAAAGTCTGATCCGCTGAGTCTTTTTGTAAGGGAGATAAGTCATAGAGTATGGGTGCTGAAATAAGACTCGCTATAGCCGGTCTTTCTACCGCAAGTCATCTAGTCTTGAGGAAGGTAGGCCATGAAATTTAATGGAATTATTAGCCTATTTCTACCGCCGCTAATTGGGGCCGGAGGTGAGCGGGTTGTGCTCAACCTGGCCAAGGTATTTGTTGGGTGGGGCCTCTCCGTTGACCTGGTGGTTACTGACACATCGGGGCGACATCAGCGCTTTATGTCAACGGTGCCAGTCGGCGTTAGAGTGATCGATCTCAAAATACCGCTCAGCCGGACGGTTTATATTCAAAAACTGCTTAAGCTCAAGGCCTATCTGGAGCGCGAAAAGCCCACCGTTATGCTGGCCAACGTTGACTATGTGGGCGTAGCCAATGCGGCTAAAGCGATCGCAAACTGCCCTACTAAAATTGTGCAGGTGGTTCACTCCAACCTGTCCCAGGAGTTTGGCAAGATCTCAGGCCTGGGCAAGCAGATCAAGCCCCTCTGCGTGCGCCAGTTCTACCCCAAGTCCGACGGGCTGATTGCCGTTTCCAAAGGGGTTGCAGAAGATTTGGCGGAGATGACTCGGGTGCCGCTGGAGAGAATCAATATTATCTACAACCCAGTGGTAACGGCTGAGCTGCCGGTTAAAGCGCAGGAGCCCATCGACCATCCCTGGTTTAAGCCGGGAGAGCCACCGGTGATCTTGGGCGCAGGCCGGCTTATGTACCAGAAAGACTTTAGTACCCTGATCAAGGCCTTTAACCAGGTGCGCCAGCACCGCCCCTGTCGCCTGATGATCATTGGCGGCGAGGGCTATGAG
>JACVRP010000554.1 GCA_014534385.1 Cyanobacteria bacterium Co-bin13 | reverse complement strand
CTGATCAACACACCCGCCAACGACATGGGACCGGCCCATTTAGAAGCCCGTGCTCTAGAGATGGCTAGCTGCTTTGGGGCCGATTCTCAGGTGGTTGCCGGAGAAGAGCTGCTGTCGCAAAACTATCCCCTGATTCATGCCGTGGGTCGGGCTGATGAGCAGGCACCTCGGCTGATTGACTTTCGCTGGGGCGACCTCGATGCACCCAAGGTGACTCTGGTAGGCAAAGGCGTTTGCTTTGATAGCGGTGGTCTAGACATTAAAAACGCCAGCGGCATGCAGTACATGAAAAAGGACATGGGCGGGGCCGCTCAGGTGCTGGGCCTGGCGCTGATGATCATGAAGCTGCAGCTGCCGATACGCCTGCGGGTGCTGATCCCAGCGGTCGCCAACAGCATCTCCTCAAACTCAATGCGACCCTTGGATGTGCTGCCTTCTCGTCGAGGAATTACGGTGGAGGTCGGCAATACCGATGCCGAAGGCAGACTGGTGCTGGCCGATGCGCTCTGGGAGGCCGCTAGCGAAGAGCCCAAGCTGCTGATTGACTGTGCTACTCTCACCGGAGCTGCCCGCATTGCCCTGGGAACCGAGCTCCCCGCTGTTTTTTCAAACCACGCAGAAACGGCTAATGCTCTGCTTGAGGCCGGACAGGCGGTAGATGATTTGCTCTGGCAGCTGCCCCTGCATCAGGGCTATCGCCCCATGCTTGACAGCAAAGTTGCCGATATCTCCAACATCTCCAGCGCCCCCTACGGTGGCTCAATTACAGCAGCCCTGTTTCTGCAAGAGTTCGTAAAACCCTCTATTCCCTGGATTCACATTGACGTGATGGCCTGGAACTTGCGATCGCTCCCTGGCAGACCCGAAGGCGGCGAAGCCATGAGCATGCGGGCGCTGTTTGAGCTGATTCAGCGACAGTTTGGGAAGGGGTGAAGGGGTGAGGGGTGGATGAGTGAATCTGGAGATTGGAGAGATTGGTAGGAGAGAGAGCAATGACATCCTCAGCCCTCTACGCCTCCCTTTGCTCCTTACCCCTCCACCCTCCTACCCCTCACCCTCCCACCCTTTTGCCTTTCCTAAAACTCTAGCTGCTCTCGGTAGAGGGACTTGACCAGGTTATCGAGTTTGTCGTCGGGGCAGCATTCGATCAGTATGTCAAAGGCGTCTAGCAGCTTGGCAGCGCCGTCTCCTAGGGTAGGGCTGAGGCCCCAAACGTCGTCTACCCAGTCGCGAGGCTGGATATCGTCAAAAATCATTCGCTCCAACAGCCGTTTGGCTTCGTCCTTAGATACGCTCATATTCAATACCGTAGCGACGCGGTTGATCCGCGTCTTTAACCCAACAATTCATCAACGCAATCCGTAACACCCCGCCAGGGGGGTTCTGGACAGTTTATTGTATCAGGGATAAATCAGGGGAAGTTGGCCAGGGAGTTGAGTAGGGTTTGGCGGAAGGGGGCATCGGTTTTGCGATCGCATCTTACCTCCAGCAGCCGCACCCCCGTCTGTGGCAGGGCCTCTAACCGCTGGGAAAACGTTTGCCAGGTGTCTATCCGTTCATAATCAACGCTGTAGGCAGCGCAGAGCTTTGCCACATCCACTGACTGGGGCGTGGCGAAGAAGTCTTCAAAGGGCGGCTCAAATTTGGAGATTGGCAGCATCTCAAAAATGCCGCCGCCGCTGTTGTTGATGAGCACGATGGTGAGGTGCCCCCGCAGGCGGGCACAGGAGAGAAACCCGTTGGTGTCGTGCAGCAGGGCCAGATCGCCAGTCAGCAGCACCGTAGGCCGGCTGCCGTGGGCGACTCCTAGCGCCGTAGACAGGGTGCCGTCAATGCCGTTGGCTCCCCGGTTGAAGTAGGGCCGAAGCCTCCGGTTATTGGGAGGCCAGAACCACTCTATGTCTCGCACTGGCATGCTGTTGGCGATGACCAGAGACGTTTCTTCTGGCAGCGTGCGGGACAGCAGCCAGGCAACTTTACTCTCAACGATATCTGTCGTTTTCTCGAACGTCTGGTTTAAGCGCTGCTGCACTTTGAAGTCTAGTTCTAGCCAGGTTTTGAGGTAAGTTTCATCGGCTGCAGCTTCCACGGAGGCTGCCAGCGCTTCAATTGGGGTAGAAAGCGGCACTGTTCTACCGTGGAGTGGATCGAGGTTGCGGTACCCCTCGTCTACTACCCAGCGCAGCGGATCGACTCGCTCTAGCCACTGCCGCAGGGTTTTGCTGGTGGGCAGTGGGCCGATTTGGATCACCTGTTCTGGCACCAGGTCAGCCGCCAGGTTGGGCTGCCGCAGAATCGCGTCGTAGTTAGTAATTAAATGCGGATTGAGGGAGGCATGGTTGCGTAGGGGGGAGAGCCCTTCTGCCAGGACCGGCCACTGGAGCCGGCGGCAGAGGTTTGCGATCGCCCGGCAATAAGCCTCTGCTGCTAGGGGTTGGGCGGGGCCAGCGATG
>JACVRP010000536.1 GCA_014534385.1 Cyanobacteria bacterium Co-bin13 | reverse complement strand
TCGCAGATGTCATACTCCAGCCGCATACCGCCCACCAAGTAAACCAGATCCTCGTCATAAGGGTTTCGCAAGCTGTGGGACAGGCCCCTAGCTGCAAAGCCCAGAAAATCTCCTGGCCCTACAGTAAAGGTTTCTTCTCCAATATCAGCCTCGCCCCGGCCCGACAGAATATAGACAAACTCTTCCTCTAGCTGATGCACATGGTGCTCGGTCGATTCCTGGCCTGGAGCCACCCGCACCCAGTGCACGCCGATGTGGTGGAAGCCGATGGCGTCGCCCAGGGACTTTGTCTGGCGGATTGATCTAGGATTGAGGGGATGAACATAGACCTGCTCTGGCATTTCGGCGATGGTGTCTGCCGTAAGCAAGGGATGGGGTATCGTGGTATGTTCGGGCGTCATTCTGGCTGCCTGGATGATGTGTTCATAACTGTACTCAAGAGTTTTAGTAAAGCGGACTGGCGCTAACCCATGAAAGCTGCGATCGCAACCCTAGAAGCCCGGCTCAAGCAAGCTCTGGTAGCGGCCTTTGGCCCCGACCTAGCAGGGGCTGACCCGCTGCTGGTGCCTGCCAGCAACCCCAAGTTTGGAGACTTTCAGGCCAATGGGGCGATGCCGCTGGCGAAGCAGCTCAAGGATAAGCCGCGTGCGATCGCAGAAAAGATCCTGGCCCATCTCGATGTCAGCGACCTTTGCGAGCCGCCAGAAGTGGCAGGCCCCGGCTTCATCAACCTGCGCCTCAAGACCGAGTATCTAGAGCGCCAGCTCAAGGCGGTTCAAGACAGCGACCGGCTTGGGGTAGAACCTGCCAAGGAACCGCAGAAGGTAATCGTAGACTTCTCCAGCCCCAACATTGCCAAAGAGATGCACGTGGGCCACCTGCGCTCTACCATCATTGGCGACTCGATTGCGCGGGTGCTGGAGTTTATGGGTCACGACGTGCTGCGGCTCAACCACGTCGGCGACTGGGGCACCCAGTTCGGCATGCTAATCACCCACCTCAAAGAGTCATCCCCAGAGGCGCTGACCTCGCCAGAATCTGTGGATATGGGTGATCTCGTGGCCTTTTACAAAGAGGCCAAAAAGCGCTTTGACGAAGATGACGCCTTCAAAACCCGCTCCCGCGAGGCCGTGGTAGCGCTTCAGTCAGGCGATGAAGCCGCCCGCACAGCCTGGAATGCCCTTTGTGAGCAGTCTCGCAGAGAGTTCCAGAAAATCTATGACCGGCTCGATATTCGCATTGAGGAGCGGGGTGAGTCCTTTTACAATTCCCTGCTGCCTGCCGTAGTGCGAGACTTAGAAAACCTGGGTTTGCTGGTAGAAAACCAGGGTGCCAAGGTTGTTTTTGCCGAAGGCTTCATTAATAAGGACGGCGATCCGCTGCCCCTGATCATTCAAAAATCTGATGGCGGTTACAACTATGCCACCACCGATTTGGCTGCAGTTCGCCAGCGCACCGATAAGGAAGGCGCTAATCGAGTCGTTTACGTTGTAGATGCAGGCCAGTCCAACCACTTCGAGCAGGTGTTTCAGGTGGCCGAGAAGGCTGGCTGGGTGCCGGAAAATGTTGAGCTGATCCACGTTCCCTTTGGCGTGGTGCAGGGCGAAGATGGCAAGAAGTTTAAGACCCGGTCCGGCGAAACGGTGCGGCTCAAGGATCTGCTGGATGAAGCGGTCGAGCGCGCCCAGGCAGATATGAACAGCCGAATTCAGGCAGAAAGTCGGGAGGAGTCGCCAGAGTTTGTTCAAGATGTCGCTGAGAAGGTGGGCATTGGCGCAGTCAAGTACTCAGACCTGAGCCAAAACCGCACCAGCAACTACATCTTTAGCTACGACAAAATGCTGGCCCTCCAAGGCAACACCGCGCCCTACATGCTCTATGCCTACGTGCGGGTGCGGGGCATTAGCCGTAAGGGCGGCATTGATTTCGAGCACCTGCCCCCCGATGCCACGGTGCATCTAGAAGACGAGGCCGAGTTTGCCCTCGCCCGCCATCTGCTGCAGTTAGATGAAGTGCTGGAAGAAGTCGCTTTAGAACTCTTCCCTAACCGCCTCTGTCAGTACCTGTTTGAACTGAGCCAGAAGTTCAACCAGTTCTATGACCGATGCTCGGTGCTCCAGGCCGAGGAGCCTCAACGCACCTCTCGGCTCATTCTCTGCGATTTGACCGCCCGCACCCTAAAGCTGGGCCTGTCGCTCCTGGGAATTCAGGTGCTAGAACGGATGTAGTCCCTCGGTTCGGTTCCCCTACCCTAGGCCCTATATCGGGGGGGAACCAAACCAGATAGGATGAAAAGCATGTTTTTGCATTGAGGCCCGCCCCAAGCAGCCCCAAGCAGCCCCAAGCAGCATTGGTTGTTTCTTAAGTATCCCTCTTTAAAATGTCCCTGTTTGACTGGTTTGCCAACCGACGAAAATCTGGTCCGATCAGCGAAGAGCGCCAGGAGCGTGAGATTGCCGATGGACTGTGGACCAAGTGTGAATCCTGCGGCGTTCTCACCTACACCAAGGATCTGCGGGCCAACCAGTGGGTCTGTGGGGACTGCGGCCATCACCACAGGATTTTCAGCGAAGAGCGCATTCGCCAGCTGAT
>JACVRP010000633.1 GCA_014534385.1 Cyanobacteria bacterium Co-bin13 | reverse complement strand
GCTGAGCAACGGCTCGAATGGCGTATTCAATGCCTTTTTTCTCCACCAGTCGCCCTGTTGTGACCAGCTGCACCACACCATCAGAGCTGATTTGGCGAGGGGTATAGGCAAACTTTGCCACATCCAGACCCGAGTAATGCACCGCGACCCGCTCTGGCGCACAGCCCAGCTGGATCAGCCGCTGGCGAAAGAAGTCGCAGTTGGTTAAACAGTAGTCGGCTGCCTTGAAGAGGGGGGTATAGACCGTTACGCCATTTGCCTGCACATAGCTGCGGCTGCTGATGTCGTGCCCGCGAAACATCACAATCAGCTTAGGTGCAGGCTGCATCACTCGCTGCAGGAACCAGCCGCGATGCCCCTGGGTGCCAAACTGGCAGTGAATGATGTCATACCGGGGCAGGCCGCTATCCACTAGAGAGGCCGCTCCATAGAGCAGCCACAGCCCGGCAGCATCGCGCCCATGCTTGAAAATGTTGAGCGATCGCACCATCAGCCGAGGAGCGCGGGCAAAGCGCGTCAGCAGCAGCCCCAGTCCCCGGAGCGATCGCACCAGGTAGTTTTGGGGCACCGGGTGGAGCGGGTAGGTGTGCTGCCGCAGGTTGTAGCGCACCACATCGGGGTGAACCGAGTCCCAGTTTCCCTCGTACTCGCTGAAGATATCCACCTGATGCCCCCGATCGATCAGTCCCGTCACCTGATTCAGGATGAAGGTTTCTGAAAGCCGGGGAAAGTGGCCGACGATGAACGCAATTCGCATGGGGCTTTTTGTCATGACGCCTCCTAACCCCGATCCGAGATACCGCCCAGCTTCAGGCGGGTTTTCTCCCAGGCGCTGACGTAGCGCACATAGAAAATCACCAGGGAAGCTTTGGCTTTGTACTGCCAGCGTTTTAGATCCGGGTTGCGAAAGGTATTGATAACAAAGTTGATTGGCGGCGTCAGATCGTCGAGCAGAAGACGGGCAAACATCTTCTGCCGCTGGCCAAAGGCATGCTCCGACCGCACCAGACGGTCGTAGACCCCACCCGCCAGCCTCACTGTGCGCTTGTGCAACTCCCTAAAAGACTGCCGCGCCGGATGCTCCACCTGCACTTCGGCAGCATAGACCTGCTCGTACCCCGCTTGAAACACCCGCCCACCCCACTCAATGTCGCCGTTAGACTTGAGCTGCGGGTTGAAAGGACCGACGCGATCGAGGACCGATCGCCAGGTGAATACGTTGGCGGTTGCTCCCCCGTGGAACTCTCGCAGCAGGCGCTCCTGGGGAAAAGCCGTCAGGCTCTCGTAGAGCTCCACCGCCGTAGGGCGCTGAGGATTGGCAAAAAAGAGATTGACCTTGCCGACCACCTGGCCGCAGTTGGGCGTCGCCTGTAGGCGGGCGACCCCACGCTCTAACCAGTCGGGGGCCGGAACGCAGTCGGCGTCGGTAAAGGCAATCACCCTGCCGCTGGCTAGGGCCAACCCTCGGTTGCGGGCGCTGTAGGAGCCCGGAGTGGCTTCGTAGGCAGTGAGGATGGCGGGCGGCGGCGGGGATGCGATCGCACTCAG
>JACVRP010000497.1 GCA_014534385.1 Cyanobacteria bacterium Co-bin13 | reverse complement strand
TGATAAGGCCCGGATTAACCACACCCTGTCTCTCAAAGGCATTCACCTGGATCAGGCAGAGGCGCTGTGGGCCAGCCGTCTGGCGGATTTGCATCAGCAGGCTGAGCCGAGGCCAGAAAGTGCGATCGCACCCCTCACTCGCTCCTGGCTAGAGGCCAAGTTTCCTGGTAGCCGCGCTCTACCCCGCAACGTACTAATGCTGGGCCAGCAGCTAGTCAAGCAGTTTAAAGACAGTGGTCACCTGAGCGATCCACCTGCCCCTAGGCCAATCGATCAGCCGCCCCCACCACCCCCACCCCGGCCCCGGGCAGCGGCAATCGCAGCCGCCAGCTTTGACTTGCTGTGGCAGAAGGAACTTCAAAAGGTGCAGCGTCGCCTCAGCCGCATCTCTCAACTCTCGTCGCCTGAGCTGATCTGGCGGCTGCGCGAAGCTCTAGAAGCCCTGCAGATCTCCGGCATTCGGGTACCCTTTCTCAAAGGCACTAAGTTTTCTGCCTATTCCCTAGCCCACGAAGCGCCCGTCAGTACCGGCATCATCTGGACTGAAGACCGCAACATGACCAGCTTTTATCACCTGATGCGAGCCTGCGAAAAAGTGGTGGAAACGAGCGGCAGCAACGGCCGCAAATCTGCAAGCAAAGTCCACCGCATGTACCTGATCCGAGCCGAGGATCTGGGGCGACCCAACAGCAAGGGCCACCAGATCTACCGCCAAGTCTTTGCCTATGCCAATTACCTCCACGTCATTCCCGATCTGCTCTCTGTGCAGTATTTAGAGACCTATCATGCCCTGGTCAATGCAGCGGCTGGAGGTGAACTGGTGGTGGGGCAGACCACGCCCTCAGTCGCCATGCTGCAGGAGATGGTGCGGCAGTCTGGCTGGCTTAACGGCTGCCCGCTGCTGCAGGAGCTGGAGGTCGTGCCCGAAGGAGCCCCGGCCCCAACCCTGACCGAGCCAGAAGGCCCGCCCACCGCCAAACCCACAGACGCCAAAATACCCTCCCGCCGTTCCCGCCAGCGCCGTGACCAAACCTCCGAGTCGCCCCACCTAAACCAGGCCAGGGAGTACATTCTCAACCTGATGACCACCCAGGGCCTGATGGGTGTCCAGGCGCTGACCGAAAACACGCTTGACCAAGTTCCCAGCCTTAGCGATCGCGAAATTGACCAGCTGATCCAGCAGCTCTGCCAGGAAAAGCGAGTGCAGTTTGTCGATCCCAACGCCGCCTACGAAGCTCAGCTCATCTGCCTGGTGCCAGAGTAATGCCGCCCCTGACCGTCACTGATATTCGGCTCGCCTTTGAATGCCCCCGGCTGCTGTACCTGGGGTATCACAACGGTGGGCAGACTTTGTTTTTACCCGCTGGCGGAGTGACCGGCATTGGCAGCGCTTTTCACCAGTTGGCCGATTGGTGCGTACGACAGCTACGACAGGATGCTGCCTTTCAAGACTTTTTGCAGCCAGAAACCCTCGATAGCGCAACGTTGGCGCAGCAGATTCAGCAGCGGCTCTATGCCACCGTGTTTTACCCCTACTTGCAAGCAACCGTTAAGCGCGATCCGGCTAAGGCAGTAGGGCTGCATCAGATCTGGCAGGGGCTACAGGGGCTAATCCAGCGGTGGGCCGAGTGGCTGGTGCAAAATCGGCGGTTCTGCCCGCCTGAGCAGGTGATTCAAAAAACGTTTTTGGGCCAGGAACTGACGGTGCGCTATACCTTTGCGCTACCCAACGGCCAGCGCCAGACCGTGACAGGTCGCTACGACAGTCTGATGTACGACTTCCGGGAGCAGCGGCTCTGTGTAGCGGAATATAAGACCTACTCTGCGCCCGACTCGTCGGCCCAGGTGGTGCAGGTGGCGCTATACGGGCTGCTGCTACGGGAAACCGTCGGCGTGCCGATTAACTCAGCGGTCTATAGCGTGCTGCCAGACTGGCGAGAGCAGGTTTATCCCTGGGAGCAGTTGGCCGAAACCCTCCACCAGCTAGTGCCCCAAAAGCTTCAGCAGATTCAGACCTGGTTGGCCTGGCGGGTAGGTCGGCTAGAGCCGCCGCCCGCAACGCCGTATCCCCACCTGTGTGAGATCTGTCCGCAGCGGGCCAAGTGCAAGAGCTATTTTGGCGATGGGCCTGTCCCCGTTTTCTCAGAGTCCGCTGAGAAAGAGCAGTTTATACCAGCCAAGGCTCCGTTAAAGCAGCTTGATTTGCCGGGCGGCAGTGCTCAGGCTTCGCAGGCCGAAGTTGCGCCAGTTGCTCCGAGGAGAAAGCCCCAACCAGCAACACCCGCACCGCTTCTAGAAAAGCCACAGCCCGTCTCTCCAAGCGCGCAAAACCAGGCCAAGGGAGACGCAGTCACAGCGAACTATGAGCAAACTTCAGCCCAGCTAGTGCAAACACTAAAGTCCTTTGGCGTTGGGGTAGATTCCCAGGGAGTCGCTGTGGGGCCAGCCTTTATCCGGGTACGGCTCAAACCGCAACTAGGTGTCAAGGTCAGCTCTATTCTGCGCTTGTCGGACGATCTGCGGGTACAGCTAGGGCTAACGGCACCGCCAATGATTGCGCCCCAGGCCGGATTTGTCAGCGTGGACTTGCCCCGACCCGATCGGCAGACCGCTCATTTTGACCAGTACGTGCAAAGGCAACCCCTGCCAGTCACAGCGCCCGTACAAATTGCCGTAGGCGTCAATCTCGATGGAGAACTGATCGAGGCTGACCTGTCTGACCCCAACACCTGCCATTTTTTGGTGGGGGGCACCACAGGCAGCGGCAAGAGTGAGTTTTTGCGATCGCTCCTCCTATCCCTCGTCACCCGTCACGCCCCTGCCCACCTGCAAATCGCCCTGGTCGATCCCAAGCGCGTCACCTTTCCTGACTTTGAAACCCTGCCCTGGCTGCTAGAG
>JACVRP010000064.1 GCA_014534385.1 Cyanobacteria bacterium Co-bin13 | reverse complement strand
GGATTTGAGCCGCAACTTCGCGCGTTTCGCCCTACCTGAGCAGCACAACCTCAGTTTTTTGAGCCGTGCCGTAGGGCAATTACATTAAGACGCCCTTAGAATAACCGATAGTCATTCACTAGCTTAATCTCTGCTTCTAATGGTAGTAAACAAGTATCCTCGGTTATTAGTTTTAAGTTACAATCTAGGGCCTCTTCAAGTCGTAATATTTCACCTGGGGGCTTTGCTTCCCCTCATGACAGGTCTATCATGGCAGGCCCTTCTTTGGGGGTTCATGCTTTATGTCATTAGAATGCTTGGCATCACAGGCATCTACCATAGACTGATTATTCACAAGTCCTATCAGGCACCGAAAATTGTGAAGTGGGTAGGCAGTTTCATTGCTTCTTCTGCTGGTCAAATGGGGCCTAACTGGTGGAAAGGACATCATATTCAGGGGCACCATAATCATTCTGACATGGCGGGCGATCGCCACTCCCCCCATACGCCATACAAAGGCCTTAAAGGCTTTCTCTGGGCGCAGTTTGGCTGGCTGATGACGGGCGATTCTATGCCCCACAGTCTGCCTGCTGATGTCGAAGCAGATTGGGGCCTCAAACTAATAGATCGCCTTCACTTTGTGCCGCTACTTCTTTTAGGAGCTGTGTCATTTTGGATGGGTGGACTTGAGTTTTTGGGAGCTTTTTTCCTGAGCACCACTATTCTTTTTCATGGCGTTGCTCTGGTTAATTCCCTGGCCCACACCGCTGGAGAACAACCCTTTACAACAACTGACTATAGCCGGAATAATTGGTTTGTTGCAGTTGCCACTTTGGGTGAGGGCTGGCACAATCTGCATCACGCCTTTCAGTGGTCAGCTCGTCATGGATTTTCTGTAAAAGATGGCAAGGTAGTGCGTTTACCAGACCCTACCTACTGGTTTATTCTTCTGCTAGAAAAACTACATTTGGCCTCTGATCTCAAGCTCCCTTCTGAAGTAGAACTGCTTCAGGCTGCTAGCGAGACTAGCGCTCTTCAAAAAGCTTAGGGTTGCCTTAAGCCGCCTCATGAGCTGCGTTGGTAGCAGCCAAAATCTTCTTTAGAGCCAGCAGGAAGTTAAGCTCTGCTGTAGTGCTTGTACAGCGAGAGATGGCTTTTTCAAGCCATCTCTCGCTGTGTCTAGGAGGTAATTGCCCGGTTGAGGCATCACTAGTCGCCATCACCCTCGCTTAAATCCCCTATCTGCCGCACCGGAGCCTCAGCTGAGAAGCTAAAGCAGCTGCTAATAGCCCAAATCTTTTAACGATGTCTTAAGGAATGAAGGTGGCGCTTAAAAAGGTGCTTCAAAGTTGAATTTCGGGGGGTTTTCGCCCCTTTTAAGGAATATTAAGGGGTTTTTTGCCATGTTAATCTTCTACTAAATCCTTACCCCTAAAGGATCTGGAGATTTGTTATGACAAGCACTTCTGTCGATCAAGGTATCCAGCGACATATTCCAATTATTGGCGACATTAATACAAAAAGCTCCTTAGCTTATAGGGCAACCCGGGGAGCTGTAGGTGTTGTTAATGGGCTGCAGATGGCCCTCGGGGAGGCTTACATCAATGGACTGGAAATTCCAGATCCAGCATTGAAGGCTATTTTTCATACGTCTCTATCCGCTCTATTTAAGAACTTCCCAGCACTTCTCGCGCCCTATGAGTGGGTTCTACACGAAACCGAGAATGTAGCGGAGGGGGCAAACGACCTGATGAAGGTCCATTACGACCGCCCTCAGGCAATGCTCAATCGCATGCTGGGGAATTGGGACGTAATCTATCCCAAATACAGCATGGGGCTCTGGGAAAAGGGAGCCGCTGACCTTGAACAGTCTCAGATGCAGATGATTGATGATCTGATTGAGAAGCTGGATATTCAAGATGGAGACAATATTTTGGACTTTGGCTGTGGTTGGGGATGCATCCCTAACTATGTCATGTCTAAGTTTCCTAACGTTAGATTTACCGGGGTCAACCTGAGTCATGAGCAGTGTGACTACATGCGCCACAAGATGCAGGACCCAAAAAGCTATCTAGGTTCGGGGCGCTTCACGCTGGTTGAGGGAGACATTAACGAGGTTGAATTCGAAGAACCCTTTGATAAGATTCTTTCGGTGGGAGTCTTTTGTCATGTGGGGAACTTAACTCACGCCTTTAGAAAGGTGGCTAGCATTCTCAAACCGGGCGGAAAATTCTTCCTGCACATTATTACGGTGCGAACCCCTAACAACGTCTCTAGCGTCTACACCCACAAGTACATTTTTCCCCACGGGCGCTACTGGAGTTTTGATACGCCTCCGAGCATTAACAAAGATCTGAAAACCATCAAGCGGTGGTACATGAACGGCATCAACTACCACAAGACAATGGCCGCTTGGCTACAAAATTTTGACGACAGCTATGAGGAAATCAAGGACTTAGACTACGGCATTGACTTTGAGAAGTTCCGTCGCATCTGGCGGTTCTATTTGATCTGGCTATGCACTAGCTTTGCGACCTGTGACGGCGAGATCAACGGCAACGGTCAGTTCCTCATGGTGCATGCTTAGTCGTCTTTAGAAAGAAGGGCCCCAACTGATTCTGGTTGGGGCCTGGGTTCATGACTGGGTAGTTGCCGCGTTAGAGTATCAAGTGACTAGATCACTTGACTACAGCCTGTATGCGCTGGCCGATTTTGGTACGCCATCAGGCCTGGTGCACAAGCGTGAGTGTGAACCCACAAGCTTGCACCGACCCCAGTACCCTCCTTCCCTATGACCCCCGCGACCCTTTCTCCTGAAACTTCCCCGAGTCAGCGCCGTTCTACCAATGATTGGCGGCTGTTCCTCAAACTCTGGCCCTACATCCGCAGAAATCGACGGATGCTGCTGCTGCCTTTGCTGCTGCTGCTGCCGCTCTCCCTAGCCAACGCACTACAGCCGGTGCTGATTGGACAGGCGATCTCGCTAATTCGGCAGGAGCCAGTGAATCGATTTTTAGAGGGGCAAACTCTGCAGGGAGGACTGAACCTGCTGATCGCGCTGCTGCTGGTTAGTGTAGCCGTGCGGCTGGTGCTAGATGGCTGGCAGAGCTTTTTGGTGCAAAAGGCTGGGCAGTACATTACGGCAGACATTCGCAATGACCTATTTGGTCACGTT
Source organism: Cyanobacteria bacterium Co-bin13 (assembly GCA_014534385.1). Taxonomy (GTDB): domain Bacteria; phylum Cyanobacteriota; class Cyanobacteriia; order Phormidesmidales; family Phormidesmidaceae; genus JACVSF01. The sequence continues at coordinate 9,072 of JACVRP010000064.1, read as the reverse complement.
GCCTCGCTGGCAGTGCGCTTTTTTGACCGCACGCCAGTGGGTAAGCTGATTACTCGCCTGACCAGCGATGTGGATGCCCTAGGAGACGTTTTCTCCACCGGAGCTGTTGGCATTCTCAGCGACCTGTTTTCAATCCTAGTGCTGATGATCGTTATGTTCAGCATGCAGTGGCAGCTGGCTCTGATGCTGCTGGGGCTGCTGCTGCCGGTGACCTGGCTGATTATTTACTTTCAGCAGCAGTACCGCAAGGCCAACTACAAGGCGCGGGAGCAGCTCTCTGAACTCAACGCCATGCTGCAGGAGAATATTTCGGGCCTGAACGTGGTCCAGTTATTCCGGCGGGAGCGGTTTAACGGCGAACTGTTTCGGACAACCAACCAAAAGTATATTGATGCGGTCGACAAGACGATTTTCCACGATTCAGCGGTGTCGTCGACGCTGGAGTGGATTTCTCTGGTTGCGATCGCAGGTGTGCTCTGGCTAGGCGGCTACCTGGTGATGCAGGAGGCTCTAACCTTTGGGACGCTGGCCACCTTTATTCTCTTTGCCCAGCGTCTGTTTGATCCGCTGCGTCAGTTCGCTGACAAATTCACCGCGATTCAGGCTGGGTTTACCGCCGTTGAGCGAATTACGGATCTGTTTAACGTCCCCATCGAGATTCGAGACCCGGAGCGGCCAGTTCCCATCTCTGAACTAGACGTGCAAAATCCGGCGCGGCTGACCGCCATTGCTGAAGCGGTAGAGGCTAGCCAGGCGGTTAACCCAGCTGTGGTCGATCGGGTTGAAGCCCTAGAAGCTTCCGCTGTCAGGGCCTCGGAGATTCGCTTCGACCATGTCTGGTTTGGCTACAAACCCGATGAGTACGTGCTCAAAGACCTGCACTTTACCATTCGTCCGGGCGAAAAGGTGGCGCTGGTCGGCCCTACGGGCGCGGGCAAAAGCTCGATCATCCGGCTGCTGTGTCGTCTCTACGACATTAATCAGGGCAGCATTTTGCTCGATGGCGTGGACATTCGCGACTTGCCCCAGTCAGAACTAAGGCGGCGCATGGCCGTAATTCTGCAGGATGGGTTTCTCTTTGCCGGAGACGTTAAGAGCAACATTACCCTGGGCGAGGGCTATCCGATTGAAGCCGTGGTCGAGGCTGCAGAGCGCACCAACATTGCTCGGTTTATCGATCAGCTGCCCCAGGGCTACGACACCGAACTGCGCGAGCGCGGCACTAACCTCTCAGGCGGTCAAAAACAGCTCCTTGCCTTTGCCCGTGCTGCCATCCGTGACCCTGGCATTTTGGTGCTCGACGAAGCCACCGCTAACCTTGATGTTGGCACTGAAGCCCTGATCCAGGAAGCCCTAGAGCGCCTGCTGGTGGGCCGCACCGCCATCATCATTGCCCACCGCCTGTCTACAATCCGCAACGTAGATCGCATTCTGGTGCTGAAGCACGGGGAGCTGGTCGAGCAGGGCAGCCACGACGAACTGTTGGCCCAGGAAGGGCTCTACGCCAGCCTTTATCGGCTGCAGATGCTGGGACAGTAGGGGATTTGTTATGGCGATTTTCAGACTAATAAGCCAAAGGCTTTTGTGGATGGGTGGATGGGTTGCGAACCCAAGCGAAAATAGCTGTATGGCGTAAACCTGGCTGCAGGCCCCTGCGTCCCTACCAGAGGTTCGCCTCTGGAATGGGATGTGTCTTCTAGGTAAGAGTTCGCCAAACGATTACCAGAAGCGCCCCTAATGCTGCAAAATAAACCAGCGATCGCACCCCGATAATCCCCCACATATAGGTCAGGCTGTGAAGCAGTCGCATGGCCACAACAACAATCGATGCGATCGCAGTTACCCCATCTGCCTGCCCCGACACCGCTGCCGTCAAAATAACCGCTGCAATCATCGCTAGATTGTCATGGTGGTTGCGCTGGGCCCGATCGGCGCGCTCCACCCAGGCAGGCACCTTAGGAGAGGTTTCCCGGTTGCCCATGCCCCAGGCCACATTGGACTGCGTCACCCGAGCAATGGCCGGAATGTGATTCAGTGGAATCGACCAGAGAGCCAAAATCAGCAGGCAGAGGAGATCAACTGTCATAAATCGCTCCAGATTAAGGATTAGTATTGGGGATCAGCTCTACGATAGGGAAGCCCGACCCCCTAACACAAGTCAGCCCTAAAATCGCTCCTGATTATGTCTGACCCTCCCTCCCAGTTCTCCCCCGAGGAACTTCAGCGCTGGCAGTTTGGGCTAGCGCAGGCCAACCTCAACAATATCTTTTGCCACTGCCGCAGATGCGATCGCGAATGGGTGGCCTCCAGCGAGGGCGTTCCCTGCGAGTGCGGCAGCACCCAGGTTGAGTACATTGCCTGCTGGCAGTTTCCCGACGACTAAACCGCCATGCCCCACCCCACTATTGACGCCACCTGGTATGAAAAACCCGCCAGGATCAAAGAAACAACAGCAGCCGGAGGCATCATTGTCCGCCAGCAGGAGAACCAAGTCTTAGTGGCTCTCATCCGCGAGGGTACCCTGCCTGCCTACGTGCTGCCTAAGGGCCGAGTTGAACCCGGAGAAGCAGTCGAAAACACGGCCCGCCGCGAGATTGAAGAAGAAGCTGGCTTCACAGACCTGCAGCTACTGGGTCCGCTGGCGGTGCTAGAGCGGCTAGACTACGCCAAACGCCACTGGAAAATCACCCACTATTTTCTCTTTGTCACCAACCAGATTCAGAGCACACCGACCGATCCCAAGATGGTCTACCAGGTGGAGTGGTTTCCCCTAGAGGCCCTACCTCCTCTGTTTTGGCCAGAGCAAAAGTCCCTGCTAGAAACCTCCAGAGCAGATATCCTGGCTGCGCTGGGTAGGTGAGGATTGCAGGGCACAATTAGCGTTGCCAGCTCACGGATTAATCTCGTCGCCCTGCACCCCTCTGACGATGCGAGACAGTTCACTCTTCTCGTCTACCGAGATCCGGGTAGGCGAGCCGCTGATAATGCGCTCCAGGTTGCGGAAGGAGTCTTTGATCTCTGGGCCGTGGCTGCTGATGGTGTACTCGCGGATGCCCTTGTCATGCCAGGAACCCCGCATTTTAAAGACGTTGATGGCCCGCGACATCTGACCGCGCACCTCCACGTACTGAAGCATCAAAATCGTGTCGGTAATCGTGGAGATGTGCGACTCGGTAATCGAGTGCAGCCCCATAAACTGCTCAGTCGTGTTGGTGAAGAAGCCGGTGATTTCCTCCTGCTTGGCAAAGCCGGTCACGCCAATCACAAACTGGCGGAAGGAGGTATTGCTCACTCCTCGATCTAGGGCCGAAAGCGAGTCAATTGCCATACGCGAGGGCTTAAACTGGGAAATTTCGTTTTTGATAATCTGCAGGTGGTCTTCTAGACCGGCAGATTCGGGGTAGGCACAGATGATTTTGAGCAGCCCCTCCCGCTCCATCTCCTCAAAGTCAATGCCCCAGGAATAGGCGTTGCGAGAGAGCTGAGCGCGAGATTCTTCGTAGGCAAAGAGAATCGCTCGCTCACCCGTTCTGCAGCCATCCTCCAGAAACTTGCTGACCAGCAGGGTTTTGCCGGTGCCGGTCGCGCCCGTAGCCAAAATGATGGAGTCTTTGAAGAAGCCGCCGCCGCACATCTCGTCTAAAGTCGTGACGCCAGAAGAAACGCGGGCGTTGGAAGACCGTTGGGTGAGGCGCATAGCTCCCAGGGGGAAAATGTTGATCCCCTCATCAGTGATGGTGAAGGGATATTCCCCTTTCATGTGGGTGGTGCCGCGCAGCTTGAGAATTTCCATGGTGCGGCGGCGGCGCTCCCCGTCTAGCACGTTGCGGTTAATCACCACGTTATCAGAGACAAATTCCTCAACGCCGTAGCGGGCAACTGGGCCGTATTCATCGACCCGCTCAGTGGTCATGACGGTAGTCACGCCCATCTGCTTTAGCCGAGCGACCAGGCGAAAAATTTCCCGACGCACCACAGAGGCCGCATCGTACTGCTGAAAGACTGCCGTCACTGAGTCAATCGAAACTCGCCGGGCTTTGTACTTGCGAATGGCGTACTGAATCCGCTCGATTAGGGCTGAGAGATCAAAGTTGCCGACCACGTCTTGGCCTTCGGGATCGGGGGAGGCATCTAGAATAAACAGCTTGCCTTCATCGATCAGGCTCTGCAGGTCCCAGCCAAAGCTAAAGGCGTTTTTAACGATGTCTTCGGGAGACTCTTCAAAGGTGACAAAGACACCAGCCTCATCAAAGCAGGTAATGCCGTTGTAGAGAAACTGCACCGCAAACAGGGTCTTGCCGGTTCCCGAGGTGCCGCTGACCAGAGTGGCTCGACCGATCGGCAGACCACCATGACTGATGTCGTCAAAGCCCTCAATCATGGTGCGGATTTTCTGTACCCCTACAGGCTTTAGGGGACTTTGATTTTCGCTGGTAGCGGATTGAGCCATATTTCTAAAACAGGATTATCTTATAAAGCAGCCGTTTTCTATCCTGAAGAAGAGCGCCGGCCTGAAGAGTACCGAGGTTAACCTGAAAAGCGGCACCGAGCATTAAGCATACCCTGGAATCGCGCTAATCTTTCGGCTGTGACTCGGTTTTGGGCGTTAGCTGAAGACCTCGTCTTCTCGCAGTTCGTCGTAGAGAAGGTCCAGTCCAATCAGCACTCGTTCTCGATCTGACAGATCGCCGATAATCTTGCGCACCGGCGGCGGCAGAATTTTGGAGAGGGTCGGTGTTGCCAGGATCTTGTCTTCCTCAGCAAGCTGCGGATTTTTTAGCACGTCGATTACTTTGAGGGCGTAGACACCCTGAAATTCCTGCTCAAGAATGTTGTTGAGAGTCTTGAGCGCACGAATAGAGTTGGGGGTATTACCCGCCACGTAGAGCTTGAGAATGTAGGTTTTTTTGACTGAGCTCATGGCGATAGGGAAAGCCTTTCGGGCAGAACAAGGTTGATTGTAAGTCTGAGTTGAGCCCTTTACGGTTCTCTGGGAATAGAACGCCGATACATTTCACATAGGTGAGCAATGACGTCAATCAGCGTGAGGCGGTAGTCCAGCAGAATTTCTTCGCTGCGCCCCTCAAGCTTGAGCTGATTGGAGAACTCATCCATCAGCTCCATGTGAACTTCGACGATTTGAGAGACTGACACATCGGCAAGAAAAGCAATGTTAACGAAGTCGTCAATTTTTTGGTTGAGATCGGCGTCACTCGAGAAGTAGTGAATGATAATGCCCCGGTAGCCCGCTCGAAGTTGATTGAGAAAGGCGTCTCGTTCAGCCTGACTCATACTGCGCAGAAAGTGAGCGGGATTGCGCTTGTAATAGACCCCCAGATAGCCTAGCCGCTCCTTTAGTTTTTGGGTTAGCCGCTGCTGCTGAGCCCGCAGACTCAGGGTTTGAGCGCCTTCTTCAGAAGCCAGCAGCTCGTTGACTGGCAGGGCCGAAGGCAGCTTCACAAACTGGTCGATTGACTGATGGATGTACTGCTCTAGCTGTTCTAGGTTCTCCCAGGAAAGGCAGATCACCGCAGGATGATAGTCGGCAGCAGCCGAGACACACAGCTCCAGAAAGGGAATGACAGCGGAGGCTTTTTCATTCTCTCTCAGGATTTGGGAATCTGGCTCTGGCGCAATTACAATCGTCGGTAGCAAAATGTCCTGGTGCTTGAGCTGGCCCAAGATAGGGCTGAGCTGGTCGGTTTTCTGCAGGATCAAACAGTCGGTGCGATGGTAGTGGGTGCGGGTCCACACGAAGAAGTCTCGCTCACTGGCATGCCATTGGGCAGTGTAGGCGGTTTTCCCTAGGATAGGCTCCAGGAGACGGCGAGCCTTGTCTGAGGGAACGTAGAGATTGATCAGCAGATTTGAGGACAAGGCGTTGAACGAGTCACAATGCGGGTGGACAACAGGAAGGGGGGCAGCTTCTGTAGGAGGAAGCACTGTCTACTGGTCTGAAGATATAATTTAAAAAAGTTTTAATAAACTAACCAATTGTAAGAGCCTGCGGGCGGCTGCGGGCGTTCTGCAACAGTTTTTTGACTGCAGGGATATCTTTAAGCGGCTATATCTATTTTGAAGGGTGGGTTTGCGATCGCATTCAACCCCCTGCAAGAAATCACCTCAACCCCGATAGGCCGAGCGGAACAGCCCTTTATCCAAGGTTTACGAGTACAAGATCGGACTGTGTCTTACCCAGATTTTGCTGACCTGACCCCACCTCGCCTATGGCTTTGCCCTTTCCGTCCCATTTTTTGTTTCAGGTGCCGCTTTGCAGCCCCAGCGACCCTTTAAGGGCTGTGGCCGAAGCATTGGGAGGAGGTGCCCATAGTTACGGGATAGTTTTGACCCCAGACCATCAGCCCCTGGGCATTATCAGAGCTAGCAGGCTGCTGGGGTATTTGCTGGCCACTTCGGAGGCGTTTACCGGAGTCAGCACTGTGGCTGCCCGCCCCACCGGAGCCGATTTGGAGGTCGTGTGCCTGAGCCACCACCTTGAGTGGATAGAGCCCGTTCGCCTGATCTGGGCTGAGCAGCCGCTGGAGCAAGAACTAGCAGAAACAGCAGGTTCTGTGAATTTGCCCTGGGCCGTAGTGGGTCGCCAACGAACCTACCTCGGCATGCTCGACTGGAGTCGGCTGCTGCCGCTCCTAGCCTCCGATCATTCCCTCCCTGGACCTCAAGCAGTCCCTCCGCCAAACTTTCAGGCCGACCTTCAGGGCCCATCCCAGGCAGCACCCAAAATTCCGGCATCTCCTGCGCTCAGACATAGCCTGCGGTCTCAAACGCCCCTGTACACCCTGCTCGAACAGATTCCCCTGCCCCTAATGCTGCAGGCAGTCGAGGGTGAGACGCTGTTCTGCAACCAAATCTGGACTGAGCAGGTATTTATAGATCTGGGCGTAGCCCACTGGCAGCCCCTCAAAAGCGCTGCCGAAAGCTCCATCTGGCCTTTACAGCCCCTGCTGACCCTCGCCAAGTCTGGTCACTTGGGCGATCGGGCAGAGATCGGGCAGGTGCCTCAAATCGCTGACATCGCTGCCCCTGCCAACTCGGACTCAAGCCCAGAAACCCTAGCTTGGCAGCTGATCCGAATGCCTTTAAGCAGTGGCTTCAGAGAGTCATCTTCCACTACTCTGCCGGTTTCTCTATGGATCGACACCCTGCTGCAGACAGCGGCCATTGAAGGGAAACCTGGTTCCCAAGCCACTCTGCTCACGCAGCCAGACGCACCGGATCTCTGGCTAGTGCTGGCGCTCCCCGTCCGGGCTGGCCCTTTGCCGCAGCTGCCGCAGCCACCGCCCCAGCCACCCTCCCCTTCCCAGCAGTCGCCCCCAGAGCTGCTCCCACCCAAACCTAAAACCACCTGGCTGCTAGAGCTCAACCATGAGCTGAAGTCTCCCCTAACCTCGCTCCTAGGCCTGTCTACCCTGCTGCAAGATCCTCGCCTGGGGCCCCTCAATCCTCGCCAAGATCGCTACGTTCGGCTATTAAATCAAACAACACGGCGGCTTGTCTCTACAGTTAATCAGTTGCTGGACTGGTTCCGCCTCGATTGTGGTCAGCTAGTGCTGTTTCCAACCGCCATTTCTTTACAGGAGCTGGGACCACAGATCATTCGCTCCATTCAGACACCGGCAGCAGCGGCAGGACTCGCCGTCACGGGGGAAGAGCACTTTACCTGGAGCGTTGAACCCGGCCTGACAACCCTTGTAGCAGACCCGCTGCGGCTGCGGCAGATGCTGCAGCACCTGGCCAACCACACGCTGAGCTATATCGGTGACCAAACCGACTGGGGCCTGCAGGTAGAGCGCTGGGGCAGCTGGTTTGCCCTGACGATTTGGGACAGAGGAGATGGCCTGCCGGCGGCTGTGCAGGAACAGCTATTTCGCGATCGCTATGAGCCTGTTGAGGCCAGCTCGCCCCCTGCCGGACGGACAGACCTGGGCCTAATTTTGACCTGGCACCTGGCGCACCTCCACGGCGGCGACCTCACGTTTATGTCTTCTCCTGGCCAGGGCAGCCACTTTACCCTGCTGCTGCCCTCGGCTGAGCAGGAGCAGCCTAGCTCCCCTGCCTCTGAACTGTCCCCAACAGCATCTCAAGCGGCTCCGACCACTGAGCTGCTGTTGCTGGCCTGCACTGAGGTGACTGTAATTGAAGCGGTCACTCATCCCCTACAGGAGACAGCATACCGGCTTGCGATCGCACGTTCCTACCCCGAACTGCTAGACAAGGCCCACCGCTTAAACCCGGCTCTGGTGCTGATTCATCCAGAGTCGTTTCCGGCGCAGGTCTGGGAGGCAGTGCCGCAGATTGGCCCCATTCCTCCGGTTTTTCTCAGCTCGTCGGCGGCTTCAGCAGGCTCTAGCTTTGGCGGCAGCCGTCATCTTAGCCTGCAACAGCTGCCGGATCAGCTGCTGCCTCACCTACAGGCCCTGTTATCCTCAGCTCCCGTGGCTCCAGCTTGGCCACCGCCCCCGAGGCTGACAATTTTGCATCTGAGTGAAGCGACCCCGACAAAATCGACCCATCCTCCCTGGTCTTTGAGCGGCTGGCTCTATGACTTTCCCTGCCGGGTGCTGGAAGTTGACGATCTGGTTCAGGCAGAGGTCCTATGCCGCGTCTGGAAACCCCATGTGGTGTTGCTTGATCCCTCAATTACAGAGGCCGATCTCTATTTGGCCCGTCTGGCCCAGCTGCCCAGCCTAAGAAACCGCCCCCTAGTCACCCTGACTCCAGATTTAACCCGAGCTGCCGGCCAGTGGTCCCAAATGTCGGTCTTTCCCTGCCACGAGGCGCTAACTCTGGGGCCTGAGAGGGCAGCGGCCTTGCTGATGGAGAGTATCTCTGCTGCCGCTGCTGCCCAGTGACCAGGGGCAATGGGCGCAGTTCACCCAGTTACCAGCAAGTTGCTTGACTCACTGCATACATTAATTAGCTGGAGGGGAATACAGATATTAAGGAGACAGAGCTCTGGGTTAATCTGCCTAGTCCCGCCGCCGCTGCCAAGGATTAAAACAGGCTCAACCTCTCCTGGTTGCGATCGCGCCTGAAGAATCAGTCCCTAAG
>JACVRP010000373.1 GCA_014534385.1 Cyanobacteria bacterium Co-bin13 | reverse complement strand
TTCATGACGGCCCGCTCTATTATTGCGCTGGGCGACAGCGATATTCTGGCCTTTTCCATTGGCGGCAGCGGCGGCAACATTACGCTCAACACGCCTGCCTTTTTTGGCGAAAATTTCCAGCCAGCCCCTCCCGGCACCAACCCGATTGAGCTAGACGGCAACGACCGGGTAGATGTGAATGCGAGTGGTGCGATCGCAAGTGGTGCGATCGCCCTGCCCGACGTCAGCTTCATTCAAAACAGCCTGAGTGAACTGCCCGATACCGTAGTCAACCCCGATCAGCTGATTGCTGGCAGCTGCATTGCGCCTACCGTAGCAGGCACCGCCTCTCTGGTGATCACCGGCAGCGACAGCCTGCCCGCCCACCCCGGCGAAGCCCCAGCCGCCACCTTTGCTACCGGCTCAGTCCAGTCAGTCCCGACCTCTAGCGGATCTGCCCCCTGGCAGCCTGGCGATCCCATCGTAGAGCCGAACGCGGTGTCTGCGCTGGCCGATGGTCGGCTAGTGCTGGCTCGCGCCTGTCCAGATCGCGAGTAGGTCAACCCGCTCATAGCTGCTGTTTCTGTTTATAGGGATTGACGTCGGTTAGCCGCTGGATGTGCCGGAAGGCGTCGGTAGCACCGTTGGGGTAGGGGGTGCAGGGCCTGGGATTGGGGTCGGGGGGCTGGAGATTTTGCGGTGACTGCAGCGTGGCGTTTACCTGCGCTATTGCCTCTGAGTTTGTGCTCACCTGCGTTCCGTAGCGGCTGAGTCGTCGTGCCTGGCAGTCGTACAGGCGGGGCCAGGCAAAGGCGATCAGCGGCTTCTTGAGAGCGGCACATTCGTAAACCGTGTTGTAGCCACCGCCGCCGACCACGACCGTTGCTTGGGCAACCCAGGGCAAGCCCGGCCAGGCCTGTAGCCATAGGGCTGGAGGGCAGCCGGGAGGGCAGCTAGCGGATAGGCACCGCAGGCTGGTGTGGGGAAAGGCCTGCTGTAGCTGGTGGGTGAGGGTGCCGAAGAAGGCTTGCTCAGCGGCATTGCCTGCGGCACAGACCAGGATGAGGGGGCGTTTTCCGGTAAACGGGTTAGAGGAAAGACAGCCTTCAGGCCCTTGATCCGGGGAACTGACTTGAGACTGGAATGCCTCTGCCAGGTCTGCTGTGCCGTAAATTAGCCAGGGCGGAGTGGGGTGGGCCAGGGGCAGTGAGGCCAGGGGCACAGCTCCTTCGCCAGGGATGATGATCGAGTCGTAGTGGCGAGCGACAAAGTCGGGCAGATGGTGCGATCGCACATAGTCCCAGCTCAAGTCTCGGTGAATTAGCACCTTGGGACAGCTCAGCCTGGGCAGCAGGTCAGCCAGTTCGCCGCCCAGCCCTCGGGGAAAGGTATCGACAATCAGGCAGCGGCAGGTAGTGCTGAGGAGGTAAGCCTGAACCTGGCGGCAGAGGGCCGCTTTTTCCAGAGTGGCCGGAAAGATCAGCAGCGTTGGCACGGGCTTGCCCTGCTGTCGCCAGCGCTCTAGTTCCTCACCCACCTGGGCGGCATAGGGGCTGTTTGTGAGGATGTGAACCGGGCTATGGGCAGCGGCGATACGGCCCAGGGCAATAGCGCGGTTGAGATGACCCCAGCCGCCACCCAGGGCGTAGATCAGCCAGGGAGCAGGCTGACGCACAGGCTAGCTGGCTCCCATGTCCATCTCGTAGTCCTGGTCGTTTTCTGACTCAAAGGCGGCGGCATCGGCCTCGGTGAAGTCGGCCTGGCCCCGCCCCGAGTAGTAGCCGGGGTCGTGGCGATGGGCATAGTAGCTGTGACCCCAGTAGCCCCGGCTATAGGTGCCGTAGCCGGGGTAGGCACTGTACTCGTCATAGAAGTAGGGGTCGTTGGTAGACTGGCCGCCATTGCAGTAGGGGCAATCTTCGCGGCTGGTGCGGCCACAGCGGCGTTTGAACAAAAAGCCGACTTTGCGATCGCACCCCTCTGGCCCCAATCCCTCGTTCTGAGATACAGCTACGGGGGCCATGCCCATCGCTGCTGCTGCAGTCGGCTCCCCTGGGCTGCCTGCGGTACTGACCGAAGCCTCTGCTGGAGACAGGTTCAGCGCCAGCGAGAAGGGGCCAATTTGCAGCACATCGCCCTCAAACAGGGTTGACATGGGCAGCGTCAGGCCGTTGATGCGCACGGTTTGGCCGGCGGGGGTGGTAATCAGGGGCGTCTCGCTGCGGACCTCGATCAGGGCATGGTAGGCAGCGACCGCGCTGTCGGGCAGCACCAACCGGCTGACCCGCTGGCCCTCATGGCTGTTGGGCATGGCGTCAAAGTCGCTGCCCAGGGCAATGGGGGTTTCTAGGATGGGCTGGCGCTGCTGGCCGCTGGGGTCGGTCCAGGTCAGTTGAATGCGCAAGGTTACTGGCCCCCCGTCAGGTTGACCGCGTAGGCCAGGGCGGCCTGCTGTTCTGGCGTTAACACCTCAAAGCCAAAGGCGGCAAAGGCAATGGGTGCGATCGCATCTCTGGTCGAGAGCACCGTCTCGTCTTTGTCATTACGCAGGGAGGTTTTGCCCTCTTTCACCTTCACCTTGTAGAGCGACTGTTTATCTGGCGTCTCAATTTCATAGCCGTAGTCGCGCGCCTTGATTCGGTAGACCGGCTGATCTTGCCCGTCTTCTAGCTTGTAGTCACCATCGGCCTGTCGTCGCAGCACGTAGAGCGTTTTAGACTGCTCGGCGTTCTCCACTTTCCAGTGGTCACCGTTTTTCACCACATAGCCCAGAGTCTGGTCCTGAGCATCCTTTACTTTGACCTTCTGCCCATCGTCCACCGTCAGCCGGGCCAACTCGGTTCCCGTTGGGTTCACCAGCTTGGCCCCATCGGCCTTGATCTTGAGGGAAAAAGCGTCGGCCCCGGTGCCCTGCTTAAACTTGAGCGTGTCGAGGGTGGTCTTGGCATCAGCTGCCTGGGCCGGTTCGGCTGGAGCCGATGCGGTGGACTCGGCGGCGGGTGGGGTGTCTACGGCTGAGGGTGAAGCGGTACAGCCTGCCACAGCGGTGCTGAGCACAAAGGCCAGGAGCAGCCCCAGGGAAAGCCAATGGGGTCGGTAGGGCAGCAGCCCCGACTCCTGAGAGCGGGTCTTGGAGGTACGGGCTAGAAGACGGCAAAAGTAGTTTGAAGCGGTGAAAGAAATCGGCATCATGGCTGCTTAGAAAGTTCGCGCGATAGGTTCAGGATTTGGTAAACGCTGAGGAACATCAGGCTGATGGTCTCGTACAGGCCATCGGCGACAGGCGGCGGCGCAGACTTGACCTCAAGCATGATCTTGTTGTCCCGGTTTTCCAGGGCCTTTAAACGGGCGGTAGCAGGCAGTTGAATGGCTGTCTGCAGGTCGCTCAGCTGGGTCACAGCACTGTACTTGCGGCGGGAAAAGGCCAGTTGGAGATTGAGCACCTGGCCTTTGGGCTTGGGCTTGCGCTTGTGTTTTTGTTTGCCGCTGCGGCTTCGCTTCCAGCCGTGGTGGCTTTGAAATAGCTCAGTGGCGCTGAGGGTAAAGCGGGTGCCGTCGAGCAATTCGCTCGATAGCTCTAGCCAGGGGTCAACGTAGCGGTCGATATTCCAGCGGGCACGGGAGGGATGGGGAATGGTGTCGATCTTTTTCTCCGGTCGCTCGGCTGGGGTCAGGCCCAGCTTTACGTCCACTGGCTGATCGGGGTCCATGTCCCGTAGCAGCATCTGCAGAACCTGGATCAGCAGTTCGTAGCGGTAGTTGGGAATGTTGATTTTGACCAGGCGCTGGCGGCTAATGCCGCCCCAAATTGCCAGCCCCAGCCCCACCGGCAGCATGATAAAGCCGATGACTACGGCAAACAGAAAGACCGAAACAAACGCCACAGCAATTCCCGACCACAGCAAGATATTGGCCGTTTTGAGTTTTTGTTCGACCTCGGCATCTACCAGGGTCAGGGAGTTTAGCTCGTCCAGCAAAGCCGCAGCCGGAGTGCTAGCCTGGTAAACCGGCTGCTGTCGCAGGGTCTTGATGTCGATGGCCATGGTATCACTGGCTACAGGACATATCTTG
>JACVRP010000163.1 GCA_014534385.1 Cyanobacteria bacterium Co-bin13 | reverse complement strand
TGCCTGGTGCTTACATCCCGGCTTTGCCAGTTTTGGCATGGAGCGCTACATCGGCATGCGGATCAAAGTGTCGGGTGAAACCTACGGAGTTCTGTGTTTTTGCAGCCATCACCCGGCGGGTCAGCCCTTTCGGGCCGTTGATCGGCAGATTCTCAAGCTGATGGCTCAATGGGTTGGCGGCGAACTGGAGCGCCAGCAGGCAGTCCATGCCCTGCAAAAGCAGCTAGAGCAGGCTGCACTGCTCAAAACCATTACTCAAAAGATCCGCCAGAGCTTAAAAGCAGAGGACATCTTTCAGACAGCCGCCGAGCAGGTGGGGCAAGCCTTTGACGTGAGCTGCTGCTTCATTCACACGTACATCCCGGCACCGGCTCCTCAAACCCTGGTCGTTGCCGAGTATTTAACCGCTAACTGTCCGTCTATTAAGGGGGTGACCACCCCTGTATTGAGCAATGCTTATCTCAAGCATCTGATCGCGCAGGATCGGGCCATTGCCTCCTCCCCCCTCTTAAACCAGCCTTCAAGCCCATCAGCTAACTCTGCTCAGGCGCAGGCCCACTCAACCCTGGCAGTCCGCACTTCCTACCAGGGGGAAGCCAACGGGGTGATTGGCTTGCAGCAGTGCGATCGCAGCCGCGAGTGGTCAGCCGATGAAGTTGAACTGCTAGAAGCGGTAGCGGCGCAGGTCGGCATTGCCCTAGCGCAAGCGACCCTGCTGCAGCAGGAAACCCACAGAAGCGAAGAATTGACCGTCAGCAATCTGGCCCTGCTGCAGGCTACGGCAGCGGCGGAGGCGGCAAACCGGACCAAGAGCGAGTTTCTAGCCAACATGAGCCACGAAATTCGCACGCCGATGAACGCCATTTTGGGCTTTACCAGCCTGCTACAGTCAACCATTACTGAACCTGAAGCGCAGGCTTACCTACAGGCCATTGCCGTCAGCGGTAAGGCCCTGACAGACCTGATTGACGACATTTTGGATCTGTCTAAGATCGAGGCCGGCAAGCTTGAACTGCAGTACGAGGCGGTGAATGTGCGATCGCTAATTGGGGAAATTCAGCAGATCTTCAGCCAAAGGGCCGCTGAGAAGCACCTACCGCTACAGGTCACCGTGGATGAAACCGTGCCCAGCTCAATTCGAATCGATGAGGCCCGGCTGCGGCAAATCTTGTTTAATGTTGTAGGCAATGCGCTTAAATTTACAGAGCAAGGCACCATTCAGATTGCGGCCCGAGCCCAAAGCTACCCCACTGCAGAGGGCGAAAAAAATTGGCTGGAAATCACCGTAAAAGACAGCGGTACCGGCATTGCACGGGACCAGCAAAGCCGAATTTTTGAAGCCTTTACCCAAAGTGCTGGCCAGAGCAATCGCCGGTACGGCGGTACCGGCCTAGGACTTGCCATCACTCAACGGCTAACCCGGATGATGGGAGGCACCATTACGCTGCAGAGCGAACTGGGGCAGGGTAGCCTGTTTACGCTAGTGTTTCCCGACGTACCATCAGCTGCATCAGCCCTGGTTGAGATCAGCCCCCCACCCGATCAAGATAGCGACCTCAACCAGTTCGCGCCCAGCACCCTGTTGGTGGTAGACGACGTGGCCTCTAACCAGGCACTAATTCAGGGGTATTTTGCTAAAACTCGCCATACCGTTCTCACCGCTGAATCAGGTCAAGAGGCCCTCCGTCTAGCTCAAACCCATCGCCCCGACCTAATTTTGCTAGATCTAAAAATGCCCCAGATGCCGGGGCAAGAGGTCGCCGCCCAGCTCAAGGCAAACCCCCAAACCCAAACGATTCCTATCGTCGTGTTAACGGCGCTCTGCTGCAGCCAAGACGAAGCAGAAATAACCCGGCTGTGCCAGGGCTTTTTGCGTAAGCCGGTAAGCTGCTTTCAGCTAACAGCCGAACTGAAGAAATATCTCAAGGTTGCTGATAGTAACCGGGAAAGCTTAAGCTCGTGGCCCTCGCCGTACAATGAACCAACTCACCTACCTGCCAGCAGCCATTTAGTCAAAGGGCTGCAATTGCTCAGGCAGCTTTGCCAGGAGGAGAAGGTCGTTTGGCCCCAGCTACGGCGCACGCTCAAAAGCCGTGAGGTCGACCAGTTCATTGGCCGGTTAGAAGCGTGGGGGCAGGAACATGCCTGCCAAATACTGGCAGACTATGCGGCTATTTTGCGAGCATCGGCCAAAGACTTCAACTGGGAAAGGCTATCCCAGGATATTGAGCAATTTCCAGAGGTGCGACGATTAATTGATGAGCTTTGCCAGCCAGAGGATATGCCGTAATGCTCAAGCGCTTCAACCCAGAGGACTACCTAATCCTCGTTGTGGATGACGCTCCCATGAACCTTCAAATCGTCGGCAGCATGCTTGACGAAATGGGGTACGCAACCACCTTTGCCAACAACGGATCCCAGGCTATCAGCCGGTTTAAAGCCGCCCAACCCGATCTGGTGCTGCTCGACCTGATGATGCCTGATGTCGATGGACTGGAGGTCTGCAGAGCCTTAAAGGCAATCTATCCAGAAATTCCAATTATCTTTCTCACCGCCAGCCACGAAGCGGAGCATCTACTTCAGGCCTTTGAGCAGGGGGCTGCCGACTATGTCACAAAACCCTTTAGCAAGCCCGAACTCCTGGCCCGAGTCAAGACTCATCTGATGTTAAAACATACGTTTAGTGAGCTCAAAATAGCCCTTGCAGAAATGGAGCGGCTTGCTAAAACCGATGGTCTCACAGGCCTGCTCAACCGCCGGTATCTGTTTGAAGCGGCGGCTCAAGAGCTCTCTCGGGCGCAGCGGTATGGGCGGGCGTTTTCTGTGCTCATGGTTGATATTGATTACTTTAAGCAGATCAACGACACCTACGGGCACCCGGTTGGAGATGTCGTGATTCAAACCGTCGCATCCGTTCTCAAAGAAGCGCTTAGGGAGGTGGATTTAATTGGACGCTATGGCGGCGAGGAATTCAGCATCATTCTGCCGGAGACGCCGCTGCAAAAGGCTGCGGAGGTGGCTGAACGAATTCGGGAGATGATCAGCAGCCTATCCATTTCCACCGGATCTGATGACCTACACCTAACGGTAAGTATGGGAATTTCAGGGTGTCAGGGGGGGGCTCAGTCGATCGATGAAGTCTTTCACCAGGCAGACCAGGCTCTTTACCGAGCCAAATCCGCCGGGCGCAATACCTGGGTAGTCTTTGCCCCTTGAGCGGAGGGCGGTCAGCTCGCCTGCTCTCGGTACTGGCCCGAGGGGCAGAGGTCGAGCAGGCAGCAGCGATCGCAACTTGGCTTGCGGTAATGGCAAACCCGCTGCCCATGCAGCATGAGAATTTCGTGATTGTCGTAAACCTGTTGAGCATCCCAGTGGGGCGGCAGCTGCGCCGCTAAAACGGCATGGGCCGGACCCACGGCCAGCGTTTTAGGAATTAACCCCAGCCGTTGGGCCACCCGATGGTGATGGCTGTCTACCGCCAGGGCCGGGCGACGCAGCGTGCTAAACGACAGCACAGCAGCACTGGTCTTGGGACCAATGCCCGGAATTTCCTCTAGCCAGGCCCGAGCTTCTACCACCGATAGATCGGCCAGGAAGTCTAAAGAGAGCGGTTCTCCCAGCCGCCGCGTCAGCTCCCGCAAGATAGCCTGCAGCCGGGGCGCTTTTTGCTCGGGCCAGGTGCAGGGTGCGATCGCAGCTTCCACCGCTGCCGGATCTGCGTCTCGCACCGCCTCCCAAGTCTCAAACTGCGATCGCAGCTGCAGAAAGGCCCGGTGAGAATCGCGGTTCTTGGTGCGATGGGACAGCAGCGCCGAAACCAGCTCACTCAGGGAATCAAGCTCACTGAAGTAGCGAATTGGGCAGCCGTACTCGACGCAAAGCCGCTGGTGGATATCGAGCACCCGGCTCTGCAGAGCCGGGCCAGAGAGGTCAAAATCAAGCTGCATTAGAGAGCGACTACTCAATCTCGATCTTGCTAGGCACCTCTTCCCGCACGACGTAGACCGGGATAGTGCGCTTATTTTCGTAGAATTGGCAGGCCAGATATCCAACACCGTAGAGCAGTGCCGCATCGGCTGTCACCCCGATCGCTGCGCCCACCCCAGGCAGTAGCTCCACCAGGTTTAGGCCGCTTTTCAAAACACTAGAGCCGCCTGAGGAAAGCCCCCAAATGGCCAATACCTCACCCCGCCGAGCCGGATCCTTAGGTGAGAAGCCGTAAATAGCGGCAATACGGTAGATCATCTTAGCCTGCAAAGCGGCGACTGCCCCCGCATCTAGGGCGGCGGTAGCAAACGCTAAAGGCGGAATAAAGTTTGTAATCAGGCCCACTTGAGCCGCGTTCCAGGCCGACTCAGTCATTACCCGCTGGGCCAGTTCGGTAGGCGTTTCGCTAGGGTGCTGCTGCTTCAGTTCTTCAACTTCTACCAGCACCTTATCCACGTCTACCTGACCCAGGGCTGCCATCAGCCAGCTCATGCCCGGAATCTTGGTGGCATATTTTACAGCTGGGTTTTCGGCAATCGGCGTAACCAGTCTGCCAATCGTGTCGGTTCCCTGCTCCACCGTTTGGTGAAAGGCTGGGCCAACAGTAGTTTCTACCGTTTTAGAAACCTCCTTGACCGCTTTTGAGAAGGTGCGGGACGTGTCCCAGACCAGGGCCAGAGCCCCCTCAACCAAATCCGTGATGAAGGCGTCTTGATAGGGAGTAGTCATAGGGCGGCCTCGCTAGAGAATGACGAACAAGCTCTATTCCAACTCTAGAGGGCGAACTCAGAACCTGCGTCTACATTCAGTTATAGAGATCGGCTTTAGCGCTAGAAAAAAGGCAGTGAGCTGTGGGCCTCAGCCGCAGGGTTTTAGGCCAGAGAAGGATTTCCAGTGGATTTGACGTACCCTAGAGATCTCTCTAAAGTGTCTCGTTTTGGCTTGAGCCTTCTAAGCTGCTAAGTGCAGCCGAAGTGTTCCTGTTTGTCTTTTTGTTCTAGCCTGCTGGGAGTTGTCCTGCTCTATGAAAAAAGCCTTTGTGCTCGACACCAACGTATTGCTTCATGATCCAACGGCGATGCTGAGGTTTGAGGACAATGACGTAATTCTCCCCATCACAATTATTGAGGAGCTAGATCGCTTCAAGAAGCAAACTGAGGCGACAGGCCGCAATGCCCGTCACGTTTCTCGTCGCCTAGACGAACTGCGGCAGCGGGGCTCCCTCACCCAGGGCATCCCACTAGACAGTGGCGGCACGCTGCGGGTGGCCCTTTGCCACCGGGACACGCTGCTGCAGCTGCCCGCCGAGCTAGAAAGCGACCAGGGTGACAACGCTATTTTGGCCGTTGCAATGGAGCTAAAGCACAACTCCAGCGCTCCAGTCGTTCTCATTAGCAAGGACACCAATCTGCGGATCAAGGCAGACGCGCTGGGGCTGGTGGCTGAAGACTACGAAACCGACAAAATCGACATCGACGACCTCTATACAGGCAGTGCTGAGGTCCTAGTCCCCGCAGCCACGATCGCTCAGCTCTTTAAGGGCGACTCGGTGGTGCTAGACGTGCCGCTATACCCTAACCAGGCCATTACCTTAATCGATGAGACCAACCCGGCCCACACGGCGCTAGCCTTTGTCGAAGGCGAGAGCGGCAAGGTGGTGCCTATTGGTAAGCTCTCCCATGTGGGGGCGTCTCGCATCTACCCGCACAACCGGGAGCAGCGCTTTGCCTTTGAACTGCTGCTGCGAGACTCTATTTCGCTGGTGACGCTGGTGGGCAAGGCGGGCACGGGAAAAACGCTGATTGCGATCGCAGCCGCCGTGCAAAAAGTTGCCGATGAACGGCTCTACTCACGCCTGCTGATTGCCCGACCGATTGTGCCCATGGGCCGAGACTTGGGCTACCTGCCAGGAGACTTAATGGAAAAACTCAACCCCTGGATGCAGCCCCTCTACGACAACTTTGACCTGATCTTCAACACCCAGGACTCCCGAGGCAAGCCCGAGCACTGGCGACGCGGCCACGAGGAAATGCAGGACCAGGGTCTGCTGCAGATTGAGCCCTTGACCTACATCCGGGGCCGCACCATCCCCAAGCAGTTTTTGATCGTAGATGAGGCGCAAAACCTCACCCCCCACGAAGTTAAGACCATTCTCACGCGGGCAGGCGAGGGCACCAAGATCGTCTTGACGGGCGACCCAGACCAGATCGACAACCCCTATGTCGATGCGGCTAGCAACGGCCTGACCTACGTTGTCGAACGCTTTAAGGGAGAAGCTATTGCCGGACACGTAACCCTTTATAAGGGTGAACGCTCTGAGCTGGCCGAGCGATCTGCCATGCTGCTCTAATCTAGTAAAAGATACTTAACACTTCTGCAAATAAGTAAAGGGCCAACAGACAATTATTCGCAGAAATAAACCATTTCTAACTAACTATTTGAAGCCCCCTCCGAAGCCCTCAAAACACCGAAGGTTAAAGGGATTTAAGCATTTGGTTAAAGCCTAAAACTCATAATTCATGGCTCTAGACAGGCTCTCTAAGACTGATAGGATCTAAACCATAAAAGTCTTTAGGAGACTCTATGCACCGATTCATCGTTGCCGTTATTGATGGCACAAAAGCCCGGCTCTTAACTTTAGAGCCCGTCGCCGCACCAGAACATGAGTCGGGGCCTAACCTGGTCGAACAGTGCGAACTCTTTAGTGCCACTAAAGAAATGTCTGGTCAAGACCTGTGGACAACGACCAAAACAGGCAGAAATCGAGGCAGGGGCAGCCAGGGCCACAACTACGACGACCACCGCACCAACCACTTGGTGGAGTTTGAACGCCGCTTTGCTCAAACCATTGTTGAGCAGATCAATACGCTCAATCAAAGCCTGCCCGCCAAAACTCTAGTGTTGGCTGCCGAGCCACAGATCCTGGGGTTAATGCGAGACTGCCTCAACGGCTCGGCCAAGCAGTTTCCCCATATCCACGAACTCTCGAAGGACCTGTGCCATCTCAAGCCCAAAGAACTTCATGAATACCTGACTCAGAAGGGGCTACTCCCCGCCCATCAACGTGTGCTCAGCTCTCGCTTTACCGCCGCCGCCAATGCTCATTCGTAAACTGCAGGACTGCCCCGAGTTTATCGCAGGCGACGGAACTCAACTGCGGGAGCTGCTTCACCCTGACAAGCAGCCCCTGCAGCTTCGCTACAGCCTGGCCCATGCCATCGTTCCTGTTGGGCAGGTCTCTACTCCCCACGCCCTCACGACCTCAGAGGTGTATTACATTCTCCAAGGCCAGGGAGAGATGCACATTGACGATGAGAGCCAAATCGTTGAGCCGGGAGATGCCGTTTACATCCCGCCCAACGCCCGCCAGTTTATTCGCAACACCGGCCAAGAGCCGCTAGTTTTTATTTGCCTAGTCGATCCGGCGTGGCGCAAGGAGGACGAAACCATCTTTGATGTCTAGGGTTAGCGCTCCGTCGGAGGGGAGGTTCACAGTATTCTGGAGAAACAGACCTTTCCCTCTGACGATTTTTCAGCCGCCATGATTCCTTTGCTTAACCGTTTTTTTGACCGCTCCTCGGACCAGGTTAAGGCCCAGGTTGAGATCTACACCTGGCAGACCTGCCCTTACTGCATTCGGGCTAAGCTGCTGCTCTGGTGGAAAGGGGTTCGCTTCATTGAATATCAAATTGACGGCGATGGTGGGGCCAGAGTTCGCATGGCGGCCAGAGCCAACGGGCGGAAAACCGTACCGCAGATTTTTGTTAACGACCAGCATCTTGGCGGCTGCGACGAGCTGTATGCACTCGATCGGGTTGGGCGGCTAGATCCGCTTCTGGCCCAAGCACCTGAGCCCGCTGTGGAGGGCTAGAGCCACCAATTCAATGCGAACTTGCGCTAGACAGATTGTTTGGTAGGGGCGCACTAGCGAAGCCACGCCCCAAGGGCCATGGGTTTGCGCCCGGTTAAGTACGTGACCTAAATTAAACGTCGCTAGTC
>JACVRP010000431.1 GCA_014534385.1 Cyanobacteria bacterium Co-bin13 | reverse complement strand
TGGCGGCGGACGACCTCGCTGAAACAGGCGGCCAGGACGGCCGGGCGCAACGGCCCGAGCATGCGCACCGTGATCGGCACGTTGTAGACCGGGCTGCCTGGCGCCAGGCGGTCGAGGAACCACAGCCTCTGCTGGGCAAACGACAGGGGAAACCCCTTTCCTTGCTTAGTCAGGGGCATCGCTGACGTGGGCGCAATTGGCTGCAGGTCGGGTGGCTGCAGGTCGGGTGACTGTAATTCAGGTGAAGCTTTATCAAACTGTAGGGGATGCAGATGGGCTACCAGCTCAGCTTTGCGATCGGCCAGTTCCTGGCGCAGTTCGGCCGTGAGCGTTCCTTCTGGGGCCGTGCAGCGCAGGCGAATCTCGTCTAAGGAAGCCTCTTGTTCGCCCTCAACCCGTAGCTGCACGTCCAGGCTATGGAGGTGGGAAACGAGTTCTGCAATGGTTCTGTTCGTCATAGTTCTACTTCCTCACGTCGTTGCGCCGATGATTGCCAGGGCTGAACTGAGCGGCTAGCCTCTGCCCGTGCTGCCCTGCCCAGGGCTTCGATCTCGGGGGCCAGTTCTGCAATCGTGGGCGTTTCAAAGACGCTGCGAAGCGGCAGCTCTACCTGAAGCCGATCTCGAATGCGCGAAACCATCTGGGTTGCCAGCAGGGAATGCCCGCCCAGTTCAAAAAAGTTGTCGTGAATGCCCGCTGGTCGGCCCAGGAGCTGAGTCCAAAGCTCGACCAGGGAGGTTTCTAGGGAGGTGGTCGGGGCCTCGATCTGACGAGTTTCCCAGGTGGCGACCCAGTCGGGGGAGGGCAGCGCCTGCTGATTGACCTTGCCATTGGCCGTCAGCGGCAGCGTTTCTAGCATGACAAAGGCGGCAGGCACCATATAGGCAGGCAGCTTTGTTTTAAGGTGCGATCGCAAATCTCGCTCCACAGGGGCCGCCCCTACGCTGGGGACCACGTAGGCGACCAGCTGGCGATCGGGTGCGGCAGAGCGATCGCCTCCCCCCAGTTCACGCACCACGACCACTGCCGTTTGCACTGTTGGATGCTGGGTCAAGGCTGTCTCAATCTCGCCTGGCTCCACCCGAAATCCTCGAATTTTGATCTGGTGATCGGTGCGGCCTAAAAACTCAAGATTGCCGTCGGGGCGGTAGAGGGCGCGATCGCCAGTTTTGTAGAGTTTTGAGTTCTGGAATTTGGAGTTTGAGATGGGGTGGGAGGCTTCAGGGAGAGCTTGATCTCCTCTGCCCCCCTTGGGAAGGCTGCCGTCTATACACAAGTCGATGTGGGCTTCGCTCCCGTCCTTTTGGCCCCCTAAATCCCCTAATTCTGGGGGACTTTGAGCGGTTCGGAGCCCCCCAGATTGGGGGTTGGGGGCCGTTCCCTCAAAGCCGTGACTGGATTCACTGATTTGCGTGTACCCCGTAGCTCTGGGAAGGGGAGCGGTTAAAGGAGAAGATTGGGGTTGTGAACTAGGTGCCCGAAAGGGATTTGTGATAAACCGTTCTGCAGTGAGTTCTGGGCGATTTAAATAGCCCTGGGCGAGGCCAGTTCCACCTAGATAGATTTCACCGATGACGCCTGGTGGAACTGGGTTGAGCCTGGCATCGAGCAGATACACCTGGGTATTGGCAATGGCCTGACCAATGGGAATGGTGACTGCGCTTTCTGGGATGGTCTGCACCTCATACCAGGTGGAAAAGGTGGTGTTTTCGGTGGGGCCGTAGACGTGAAGCAGGTGTTGGGGTTTGCCTGCTTGAAGGACGCTTTGAACGCGATCGACGTTGACTGTTTCACCGCCAAACAGGAGGTATTTGAGGGAACAGAAAGCTGCCGGAATTTGGCTGACGGTTTGATTGAATAGCGCGGTTGTTAAAAACAGAATGCTAATCTGCTGCTGCTCCAGTTCAGCGACAAAATCGGAGGGCGAAAGCGTGGTTTCTCGATCAATCCCAATCAGTTGAGCCCCATTGAGCAGTGCGCCCCACACTTCGAATGTGGCGGCATCAAAGGCAAGGTTTGCAACCTGGGCAATGCGATCGCACTCCCCAATCTGTACATAATCGGTCTCGCAGACCAGCCGATTCACGGCTCGATGCGGCACCTTAACCCCTTTGGGTGTTCCGGTTGAGCCAGAGGTATAGATCACGTAGGCCAGCTGATCGGCTGTGCCAGGAATCGCCAGATTCTCGTCGGGCTCCTGTGCGATCGCACTCCAGGCCCGATCCAGGCAAATGACGGCCGTTCCGTCGATATGGAGGTCTGCCAAGGCGGTTTGGGTCACGACAGCTGTAATGTCAGCATCTCTCAGCATGAAGTGCAGCCGCTCCGGGGGGTAGCTGGGATCTAGCGGCACATAAGCTGCTCCAGCCTTGAGGATGGCCAGCATCGCTGCGATCGCTTCCACGCTGCGCTCCAGGCAAATACCAACCTGCGTTTGGGGACCAACCCCGGCTTTTTGCAGGTACCGAGCTAGCTGGTTACTGCCCTGATTTAGGGCCTCATAGGTAAACTGCTGGTCACCAAATTGGACTGCGATCGCACCGGGGCTTTGCCTGACCTGTGCTTCAAATAGATGATGAATGCAGGCGTTTTCAGAATTGCTAGAGGGGTTGCCGTGCCAGCGCTGTAACAGTTCCTGGTGTTCTATTGGCGTCAATAAAGGCAGGGCAGAGAGAGGAGCCTCAGGATTAGCCACAATCCCTTCTAAAAGGGTTTGAAAATGATGTCTCAATGAGGCAATTGTGGCAGCGTCAAATAAGTCCGTGTTGTAGACAACGACCCCACGCAGCCCATCAGACTGCTGCCAGCCTTGGCCCCACAGGCTCCTGAAGTTATCGCTGCACTTCCAGACATAAAGCTCCAGATCAAAGCGGGCAGTTTTGGTCTCCAGCGCCACCGGACTGAGGACGACTCCCGGCAATACCAGCTGCTCTATCGGCGTGTTTTGCAGGGCAAAAACCACTTGAAACAGCGGATTTTGACCGAGGCTGCGAGCAGGCTGCAGCTCCTCCACCAGCTTTTCAAACGGCAAATCCTGATGGGCATAGGCGGCCAAAGTGACCCCTCGCACCCGCTCTAGCAGCTCGCGAAAGGGAGGATCGCCCATCAGGCTGGTTCGCAGCACCAGGCTGTTGACCAAGAACCCAATCAGGCCCTCCAACTCGCTGCGGTGCCGATTGGCAATGGGAGAGCCAATCGCAATGTCTTCCTGCCCTGTGTAGCGATGCAGCAGCGTCTGAAAGGCTGCCAGCAGGGTCATAAACAGGGTTGCGCCTGCCTGCTGGCTTAGGGTTTCTAAGGCCTCCAGTAACGGCTGCGGCAGCTCTTGCAGCTGGCTGGCCTCCCGATGCCCCTGTCGCCATGCCGGGCCTGTTAACTGGGGAGCGGCACCGGGC
>JACVRP010000162.1 GCA_014534385.1 Cyanobacteria bacterium Co-bin13 | reverse complement strand
AGCGGCCAGGCTGCGGGCCGATCTAGAAAGCGTGCAGCTAGCGCTGAGGCAGTTCATCAACGGCAGGCTGCAGTTACTGCTGCTCAGCCCGGCTGAACAAACCGCCCTTGAAGCGTCTTTAGCCCAGTGCGTCAAAGCCGTGAGCGACCCGACCTATCAGGGCTATTACTATGGCTAGAGGTGCCCTCGCCCCCTACCGCCCATCAGCTTTGCTCCAGGTGGGTGACCTGGTTTACTACGTTGGTTTGGTGCAGTGGCTGCAGGCTGACTACGCTAATCAGGTGCTGACGCTGGTGGCCCTCGACCGGCTGCGGGGCATTGCTGTCTGCGAAAACAGGCAAGGCTGCCGACTGGTCGGCGTTCCGGTAAACCAGTTAAGGCGAGATCGAAGACTATAGCGTGGTTGATACCGTTCAGTTGGCAGGGGCGCTGCTTTGCCCCAGATAGGCGGCAGGTACGACTTTTGGAGCCGTAGAATCACCCCCGGTAGCCGATTCCAGAGCAGTTGTAGGCTTGTCAGACTGGTATTAGCCTTTGCGATCTGACTGCTCTATGCCTGTTTCTAGCCTGCTTCTGCAAACGTCTCCAGCCGCCCAGGCTCTTGTTCCAGAGCTGGGCCTAGTCTGCATTACCACCTCCCAGGCCGTTCGCTACAAAACGCTCACGCGGAAGCGGCTACTGCTGATGAGCCCCGCAGAGCAGACCGAGGCGTTGCGATCGCTCTATGCCGAAAACCTGCGACGGCTGCATCTGGCCCTGACTTTTTGCCAGGAGCAGGGCATTCGGCTGTACCGGCTGCCCTCCAGCCTTTTTCCCTTTGCCGACATGGATGTAGGTCGGGCCGTTTTAGAGGAGCTGGTGGAGCCGCTGGCCCAGGTCGGTCAGCGGGCGGGGGAGTTGGGCCTGCGGCTGGTGCTGCACCCAGAGCAGTTTGTCGTACTCAATTCTGACAGCCCCACCGTGATCGAAAACAGCATTACGGTGCTCTCGGCCCTGGCCTACCAGTTTGACCTGATGGGGCTGCCCCAGTCGCCCTGGACGGTAATGAACATTCATGGCGGCAAGGGCAATCGGGCTGAACGCCTGGTGCAGACCATTCGCGACCTGCCTGAAACGATTCGCGCCCGCCTCACCCTGGAGAACGACGAGCATACCTACAGCGCTGCTGAGATCTTTG
Organism: Cyanobacteria bacterium Co-bin13; assembly: GCA_014534385.1. Lineage (GTDB taxonomy): Bacteria > Cyanobacteriota > Cyanobacteriia > Phormidesmidales > Phormidesmidaceae > JACVSF01. Next base: position 6,841 of record JACVRP010000162.1, on the reverse strand, counting down.
ACATCTGCCGAGCTGCCCAGGTGGCGATGGTGTTTGACGCTCACCACCACCTGGTCCACGAGCAGCTTGAGAGCTACGACGATCCCAGCGTGGCTGAGATGGTTGCCGCCGCTAAAACCACCTGGCCCGACCCCAGCTGGCAGATGGTCCACATCTCCAACGGGCGCGAAAGCCTGCGGGATCCGCGCCACAGCGACGTGATCTGGACCATGCCGGAGGCGTTTCGGCAGGTGCCCTGGATTGAGGTAGAGGCCAAGAGCAAGGAGGATGCGATCGCAAAGCTGCGCCAGGAATGGCTCCCCGTATTGTCTCCTAACGCCCCTTAGATAAAACGCCTTCAAAGCCCTGCCAGCCGTGCTGAAGGAGCCTTTGAAGGCGTCTCACGCAACCCTTGCGGGTTCTTCTAGGGTTTATTGAACCTGGGCGGGGTCAAACACTCGAACGGTGACGATTTTGCCGTCTTCAATGGCCCACTCAGCAAAGGTGCCTGACACGTCTCCGTTGTCGTCAAAGTCCAGGGAGCCTGACGCACCGACGTAGTCGATGTCTTCACCATTGCGAATGGCTTCAGCGGCTTTGCTCCACTCGCCCGGTCGAACCTCTGTACCGGGTCCATTGGCCACTTCCCGCAGCGCATCCCGGATAGCGGTGCCGTCGGTGCTGCCTGCTTTTTCCATCGCCAGAGCGATCAGCATGACTGCGTCATAGGCTGTGTCGATGTAGGGCTTGGGCGGGATTTCGCCATACTTAGCTTCATAGCTCTTGACGAAGCTTTGATAGGCATCGCTTTCCGTCAGCGCCTGGGGCGCAGTACCCACAGAGCCGTTGAGGAAGTCAGCCCCAATGGCGCTGATCACCTCGGGAGCTTTCATGCCGTCGGTGAAGACAAAGCGGTCAAAGAAGTTTTCCTCCAGAGACTGCTTCAAAATGGTGATGCCGTTTTCGGGATAGCCAATCAGCACGAGCGCCTCAGCCCCACCCCGAGCCAGCTGCTGCAGTTCGCCCCGGTAAGACGCCTGCCCCTGCTCATAGGGCACCGAACCACTGATCTCGCCGCCTGCAGCCTCAAACGCTGCCTGAAAATTCTCGGCTAGGCCCTGACCGTAGTCATTGTTGACATAGATAATGGCCAGGTTTGTCATGCCCTTTTGCGTTACGACCTCGGCCAGCGCTTCACCCTGAAACGCATCAGAGGGCACTGTGCGGAAGGCGAAGTCGTTGTCGTTCACGTCTGTGAGTACGGGCGAGGTCGCGGAATTAGAGATCTGCAGCACATTGTTTTTGCTGGTGACGCTCTCAGCCACCGGGATGGCTTCACCGCTCGACATGGGGCCTACTACCGCCTGCACGCCAGATACCGAAACGAGCTTCTGGGCGGCGTCGATACTGGGTTGAGGCGCGGTTTGGGTGTCGCCGATAGCCAGCTGGATTGGCCGACCCAGCACGCCTCCAGCCGCATTGATTTCCTCAATTGCCAGGTTAATGCCGTTCATGGCGCTTTCGCCATAGGCCTGCAGGTCGCCGGTTAGCGGCATCAGCGCCCCGATTTCAATTGCGTCTCCACTGGCCGTTTCCGTTGCAGTCGTGCCTCCGGTAGCCGTTTCGCCACCTGTGGTTGTGGATTGGCCGCCCCCACAGGCAACCAGAGTCGCGGTGACAAATGCGGTAAAGCCCAACTGGCAAAGCCGCAGTGTTGACTTATGTAGTGTTGCTTTTTGTGAACAACCAGCCATTGCGTTTTCCCTCCTACTTCAGCTTTGGCGATGGGGTGTATTGCTGGCACATCAGACTGATAGTCTTGATCTTAAAGTTGCTGCTTGCTGAAAACAGCGTTGATAATAGTAGCCGATCCACACTAGCGCATAAATTACCGCCTTAAACAATTGCTAACCATCGACAACGTTTCCAAACAATTTGCTGGGGTTCGTGCCGTTGACGGCTGCTCTTTTCAAGTCGAACCGGCTAGAATCACGGGCTTGATTGGCCCCAATGGGGCTGGCAAAACCACCCTCTTCAACATGATCGCTGGCTTTATCAAGCCGACGACGGGCCGCATTGCCCTCAAAGACCAAGACGTCACCGGCCTGCCGCCCCATCAGCTGTTTAAGCTGGGCGTGGTTCGCACCTTTCAGATTCCGCGCGAGTTTGGCCGCATGACCGTGCTCGAAAATCTGATGATCGTGCCGCCTCAACAGCTGGGTGAAAACTTGATTGCTTCCTGGCTGCGCTGGCGCAAAGTGTTAGCAGAAGAAGACAATATTCGCCGCAAAGCCGATGAGGTTTTGGACTATTTAAACTTGACCCACGTGCGCAACGACTTGGCTCAAGGACTCTCTGGCGGACAAAAAAAACTGCTTGAGCTGGGCCGCACGCTGATGATTGATCCCGAAGTCATTCTGTTAGATGAGCCGGGGGCGGGGGTAAACAAAACCCTGCTGCGAGAGCTGTCAGATATCATTGAGCGGCTAAACCAGGAACGCGGCTGCACCTTTTGCATCATTGACCACGACCTGGAGCTAATGGATCGGCTGTGCGATCGCATCGTCGTCATGGCCCAGGGCAAAGTCCTGGCCGAAGGCACCATGGCCACCGTGCGGCAGAATACCGAGGTTCAAGCGGCTTACCTGGGCAACGTCTAGAGCCCATTCGCTAAGGTCCAAGATTGGCGTCTCTGGGGTTTGAAGCTGTTGTCAAACCCCTCGTTCTATACTGAAAGTTTGACGCACTGCGCCTGCTCCTAATCCCCCAATCCTAAACACCATGCCATTACTCGATATCCGCGACCTCTACAGCGGCTACCGTGAAGTCGATATTCTCAAGGGCATCAACCTGAGCGTTGATCCGGGAGAAATGGTGGTCATTGTCGGCCCCAACGGGGCAGGCAAGTCAACCGTGCTCAAATCGCTCTTTGGCCTGGCCACTGTGCGCCAAGGCAGCATTCTTTTCAACGGAAAGTCTATTGTCAACCTGCGCAGCGACAAGCTAGTGCGGGCCGGCATTTGCTACGTACCGCAGACCCAAAACGTCTTCCCCACTCTATCGGTGCAGGAAAACCTGGAGATGGGCGCGTTCGTTCGCAAAGACGACTTTCGCCACCAGGTCGCCAAGATCTACGACCTCTTTCCCCCGCTCAAAGAAAAGCGCAGCCAGCCTGCGGGCACGCTCTCCGGCGGCCAGCGTCAGATGGTGGCCATGGGCCGGGCCCTGATGGTCGATCCTAAACTGCTGCTGCTAGATGAACCCACCGCTGGCCTATCACCGCTCTACGTCGAGCAGATCTTTGCCATCATCGACGACATCAACAAGCTGGGCGTCAGCATCTTGATGGTGGAGCAAAACGCCAAGCCCGCTCTACGGATGGCCGACCGGGGCTACGTGCTGGCTATGGGCACCAACCGCCACGAAGATACGGGCCCCAACCTGTTGAACAATCCCCAAATTGCAGAGATGTTTTTGGGTGGTTAAAATCGCTTGTATAGGTCCTTTACCGACTTCAACCAACGCTGCATGAACACCCGAAACCAGTACCTGATGGCATTAGCAAAGCGCAACGTCAAAGCTTACATCGCTAACCCAAAAACGAGAGCGGTGATGGTTGCAGGGTCGGTCGCAGAAGGGCTATGTGATGAATACTCTGACTGCGATATGAGCATCTATTACGAGGAGATGCCGTCTGAGGAGGAGCTTGATCTGGCCAGACAGCAAAATGGCGGCTCAGAGCGGCTTTGGGTTTTGGGCGATCCCAGCGAGGACGCGCTTGTAGAGAGCTACCTCGTCAACGGAGTTGAGTGTCAGTTTGGCCACGTCACCATCGCCCAGTGGGAAAAAGACATGGCCGCCGTTGCCGAGGAGATGGATGTTCGATCTCCTCTGTTCAAGGCTATGTCTGGTACGTTGAGCGGCATTCCCCTCTACGGCGAACCGCTGATTCGGCAGTGGCAGGCCAACCTCGTCAATTTTCCCGAACCCCTGGCGAAAAGGATGGTTGAGGACTACCTCAAGTTTTTTCCGATTTGGGGTGTGCAGCCCAAGCTGGCCAGGCGAGATGCGCTGCTGTGGTATCACCAAATTTTGGTGGAGTCGGCCCAAAACCTACTGGGCGTTTTGTCAGGGCTGAATCGCCTCTATTACTCCACGTTTCAGTTCAAGCGCATGGGCAAGTGGGTAGCGCAGATGGAGATCGCCCCTAGAAATTTGGCCCCTCGTCTCGAAGGCTTATTTGGCAGTGATCCTACCGTCGCCGTTCAGCAGCTCGAAGCGCTGGTTCAAGAAACGGTGGAGCTGGTAGAACTGCACATGCCCCAAATCGATACGTCTGCTGCGAAAGGCAGACTGGGTTGGAGACAGCAGCCCTGGGAACCGGCAGGACTATAGGAGTGCGATCGCGCACCTAACCCACGCTGACCCGCTCCCGCTGGTGAGGGCTTTGTAGATAGGTCATATCCGGCCCGTTGGGGATAACGCCGCCCGGATTGAGCGGAAAGAGATTACCGTAGTAATCCCGCTTCACCGCCTCTAAGTCGCAGGTGCTGGCCACCCCCGGCAGCTGATACAGATCGCGCAGATAAGGCCCCAGGTTGGCATAGTCCTGAATCCGGCGGCGGTTGCACTTAAACAGGCCGTAATAAACCACATCAAATCGGAACAGCGTGGTAAACAGCCGCACATCCGCCAGCGTTACCTGGTCGCCGCACAGGTACCGGCGCTGAGCCAAAACTTCGTCGATCTCATCTAGTGCAGCAAACAGCTCTTCACAGGCCTGGTCGTAAGCTCCCTGAGTTTGGGCAAAGCCGCAGCGATAAACGCCGTTGTTCACGGCAGGGTAAATCCTGTCGTTCCACCGATCGATCTCGCCTCTCAGCGCTTCGGGATAAAGGTCTAGGTCGGGTCGCTGGGCCAAACCGTTAAAGGCCGAGTTCAGATTAACGATAATGTCAGCACTCTCATTGTTGACAATCGTATGGGTCACCATATCCCACAAAACCGGCACCGTCGCGCGACCGCGATAGCCAATCTTCGCCAGCTGGTACAGCTCCGGTAAGGTGCGGCACTCCTCAAAGGGCTGATTAAACACCCAGACCCCTTCGTCCGCAGAGGGCGAAACCTGCACCGTAGGAATGACTCCCTCCAGCCCCTTCAGCGCCCTCACCACCAGCGTTCGGTGAGCCCACGGACAGCCCAACCCAACAATCAGCCGGTACCGCTGGGGCGAGGCTGGATAGGGCTCCTCCCCTACCCAATCTCGAAATTCGCTGGCAGGCCGAATATATTCACCGCCTTTGCTGCGTGGAGCAATGCGAGACATCATCGTGTGCCACATGGTTGTCCAGACAAACCTGCCCGAACGAACAATCAGGCCAGGAGGTAGGGATGCACTGCGTTTAGGTCCTGTCATAGGCTCAACTGCTAACTGCCCAGAGGGTTAAGATAGACGGTCATATCATACACAACTGGCTCTAGCGGCTCCATGTGCGGGTCGGCAGACTCAAAAACCGCATCCCCCACAACTGCCTCATAGGCTTCGCGGTGCTGCTCAATCGCCGCCTGCGACGGACGCACCCGCAAAAAGAGGTCGCCATGATACTGATCTAGAGCAGTGTCTTCCAGCACGATGCTGCCACCATAGTCCCAGCCAAAGCCGTAGAGGTCAAAGTCTCCCAGCTCTTGCTTAAGCTCTGCCATTGAGGTTCCCAAGCCCAAGCCCTCGGGAGTTTTCCAGGCCGAGCCAAAATCTTTTGCCATGAGCGGCTTAGAGCGAGTAGTATCCGTCCAGACTACGGTAAAACGCCTGTCTTCACCCAGGTCAACCACCGTTCCTGGCTCTGTAAAGCCCTCGCCAACGTTGATTTCCTCATCCTTGAGCTGGTCTTCGCCAAACAGCTGCGCCAGCTCAGTCCGGCTCGTGGTTGGCGTCACTGGCCCCACCCGCTCACCCGGCACCACCACCATTTCCTGCAGATCATTCTGAGTGCTGTCAGGGGCAACTACAACGGTCTCTGCTGGAGCAGCTTCTGAAGCAGAGGGATCGGCTGCCTGGTCGAACGCTTTTGTCCCACCACAGGCAGCCGAAATTAGCAGAACGGGCAGCAAAACGGGCAGTAGGGATGAATGTGCGAATTTGCGTAACATTTTAGGGGGAGGCTGCAGTGAAAATGATCTGGAGCGCTGGCTTACTTTGTGGAGAACTTAAGTTCCAGGCGTTTCAGCGGTTAGACTGGTCTACCAGATACCTTTAATGGTATGCCCTGGTACAGAGGCCGACATCTGGGGTGTGACAGTTCCCAGACCAAGGGCAAAGACTGCTGATATGCCTGGTGAAAGAATGTTGGAGGGTACTCCCCACTCCACAAACCTTAATGTCAGGCGGCCAATCAGAGCAAGGAAAACAGGAGGAAATAGCTGAATGCAAGCAGTGGTGATGACGGCTGCCGGAGCGGCGGACGTACTTCAGGTGCAGCAGCTGCCCCAGCCTCAAATTCAGCAGCCTAGAGATTTGCTGGTGCGGCTCAAAGCAGCCAGCGTCAATCCTGTCGATACCAAAATTCGCCAGCGCGGCCCTTATTTTTCTGATAGCCTGCCCACCATTTTGGGTCTAGATGGCGCGGGCGTTGTAGAAGCCGTTGGCTCAGAGGTCAGGCACTTTAGCGTAGGAGACGAGGTTTACTTCTGCAATGGTGGGCTGGGCGATCGCATTGGCACTTACGCCGAATACACGCTGGTAGACGAGCGGTTTGTGGCGCTCAAGCCCCGCTCCCTCAGCTTTACCGAAGCGGCAGCGGTGCCGCTAGTGCTGATCACAGCCTGGGAAGCCCTTTATGATCGGGTGCGCCTGGCTATGGGT
>JACVRP010000186.1 GCA_014534385.1 Cyanobacteria bacterium Co-bin13 | reverse complement strand
GGAGCACGATGCGGCCAATATTGAGCAGGTAGCAGTAGGCGATTTCGTGGTGGCTAGGGGCGATCTGGGAGCCGTCGGTGGCGAGGACGGTGTGGGCTTCGGGGGCAGCCTGGAGGGAAATGCGGGTGTCAAGGGGTTCGATCGGTTGGGCGACGGCAAAGCCAATGCGATCGCACCACCGCTCCCACTGTTCCAGCAGGTCGTCCTGGTGATTTCTGGCTCGATCCATCAGCTGATTGGCAATGATCACCCGGCGGCGGGCGGCTTCGGCTTCCTGGGTGAGGTGTTGGCTGATGCCCTGCATTTGCTGGGCGATCTTCATCAGATCGAGCATGGCCAGAAGATCTAGTATTTGGTACACAAATACTAGCTAATGCAGCGGGTTCTGGCACCCAAGCCCAAAGGTTTTTCCTTGGGGGGTCAGAACCCGGGGTTTTGGGCAGCAGCTTGAGGCTCTGGCTGTGCCGTTGAAAACCCTGGGTTCTTAATTGGCTGGGGTTTTTCTTCGGGGGGCAGAACCCGGGGTTTTGGGCAGGGGCTTGAGTCTCTGCCTATGCAGCTAAAAACCCCGGGTTCTTGAGCTGCAGCTAACCTATCTTTTGCAGCACCTGCGCGGCCCGAAGATCGGCAATTGTGGGCTGCCCTGTGCAGAAAAGAACCGTCGTCAGTTCCGCAATCAGCACTTCTGCTAAGGCCTCCACCGCAGCTTCAGATTGGCTGGCGGCCTGGAGGAAGGGGTAGGCTAGCCCGGCCAAATCTGCGCCCAGGGCCAGGGCTTTGGCGGCATCGAGGCCGTTGCGGAGGCCGCCGGAGGCGATTAGGGGGAGGGCGGGCGCGATCGCACGCACCTGCTCGATACAGTCGGCGGTGGGGATGCCCCAGTCGGCAAAGGTGTTGCCCAAGCGACGCTGGATCGGGTCTTGAGCCCGTTCGCTCTCGACTCTGGCCCAGGAGGTGCCGCCTGCCCCGGCCACATCAATGGCGCTAACGCCGATTTCGACAAGCCGCTTTGCCATTGGCCCAGAAATGCCGTTGCCCACTTCTTTGGCAATGATGGGGACAGGCAGCGCGGCGCAAAGGCGCTCAATCTTGCCCAGCAGCCCCTTAAAGTTGGTGTCGCCGCGAGTCTGCACACATTCCTGGAGGGGGTTGAGGTGCAGGATCAGGGCGTCGGCCTCTAGCCAGTCCACGGCCCGCTGGCACTGCTCCAGGCCGTAGTCGTAGTTGAGCTGCACGGCTCCCAAGTTGGCCAGCAGCAAAATGTCGGGGGCCACTGAGCGCACGGAAAAGGTTTCGCGCAGGTTGGGGTTTTCTACCGCGACCCGCTGGGAGCCTATGCCCATCGCCAGCCCATAGTGCTGAGCCGCTGCCGCCAGCCGCTGATTGATTCGCTGGGCCTGGTCGGTGCCGCCGGTCATTGAGGAGATCAGCAGCGGTACCCCCAGAGGCTTGCCTAAGAAATGACTGCGCAGGTCGATCTCTGCCCGGTCAAGCTCTGGCAGGCAGCAGTGCAGGAAGCGGTAGCGCTCTAGTCCGGTCGTGTTTTGCGGGCATTGAACATCGGCATCGAGGCAGATGCGGATGTGGTCGGCTTTGCGAACCTCGGTTTCTGAGGCAGATAGAGGAGATGCAGTCACAGTCCGTAGGGGTTTCGCTCAATTAAACAGGTGAACAGGAAAGACTTGAGTCAATACCTGTAGTGTCCCACAGGGGCAATCCCCCTTTTCTGCCCCTTTACCAATCTCCATGAACAGGGGGCGTTAGGCCGGGACGTGGTCTCGGGCCAAGAGCTGAACGCCATCTCGGCCATCAACGTCGTGGAGGAATACCTTGACCGACTCATCTCGCGCAGTCGGCAGGGTCTTCCCGACGAAATCGGGGTGAATGGGCACCTGTCGGTGGCCCCGGTCTACCAAAACAGCCAACCGCACAGTTTCAGGGCGGCCATAGTCATGCACTGCATTGAGCGCCGCTCGAATGGTCCGCCCGCTGTAGATCACGTCGTCTACCAGCACTACGGTTTTGCCCGAGAGATCAAAGGGAATTTTGTTGCGAGCAGGGGTACGGGTGCCGATTTTATCAAGATCGTCTCGATAAAGAGTGATATCGAGCGCCCCGACCGGCAGCTGAGTATCTTCTAGGCGCTGAATTTGCCGAGCCAGAATATGGGCTAAGGGAACGCCCCGGGTATAGATCCCAATCAGCATAATCTTAGAAAGATCGCCTGCCCGTTCCACAATTTCGGAGGCCATACGGTTAAGCGTGCGGCGTAGTTCTTCGGCAGAGAGAATTTCAACGACCTTAGACGACATAGATGAAGTGTAGATAGGTGTTTAGAATGAAGAGAATCTGTAGCCTAGAGCACACAGCCTTGGCTCTTGCAAAACAGCTGTCCAGGAAACAGTTAATTTTCAGGAATCCGTGAGGGGTAGATCCACCAAGCTAAGCTGCTCGGTTGATGCTTCGTTGATGCTTCAGTCTATAGCTGAAAGGGCTGGCCTAAAGACTAGCTCTAGAAGCTAATTTCACCAAGTTCACTTGGGATCTGGAGCTTCTCCTGAGGCAAAACTCCAGCTATAGACCCCGCCATAGACTCTGGCAAAGAATATTTGCTGTATTCTAATCCCCCTGGGGCTGCTCCTTGAACTATTTGCCTGAGTGATCATCTTAAGTTTAAGAGACCCCACCCGATTAGTCCGGCTATTGCTGAACATAACCCGATCAAAAAAGCCAATCGAGTCAGCTCCATAGCCTGCCGAATCAGATCTGGGGTAATCGGCTGTAGGTCGTCTGCCAGTTTGGGCTTTACCTTGATCACGCCTCGATAGCGGTTAGGCCCGCCCAGCTGGACTCCCAGGGCAGCGGCGTAGGCACACTCACTCCAGCCCGCATTGGGACTGGGATCTGCGATCGCATCGCGCTGGCATATGCGCCAAACTCGCCTTGGCTGGCCCGAGAGCAGACCAATTGTCACGACGACCAGGCGGCAGGGCAGCCAGGTTAACCCATCTTCTAAGCGAGCGCTAAACCAGCCCAGGTGAGTGTAGGGCGCTTCGCGGTAGCCCACCATCGAGTCGAGGGTGCTGGCCGCTTTGTAGGCCAGAGCCAGGGGCACACTGCCTACCCCGGGGAGAAAGGCCCCCACCACCGCATAGAACAGAGGGGCCAGCACGCCATCGGTAGCGTTTTCTGTCACTGTTTCCATGACGGCCCGCAGCACTTCGGCCCGATCTAGCTCGGCCGTATCCCGCCCGACGTAGCGGCTTAGCTGCTGCCGGGCCTCAGCTAAATTTCCCTGCTGGAGAGGTCGCAGCACGGCTTCGGCAGCCTGGCGCAGGCTCCGTCCGGCAAAGCAGCTAGCCAGCAGCACCGCCCCTACCAGCAGCTCCAGCGCTGGAGACACGGCCCTGGCCAGCCAGAGCAGCCCCCAGCCCGCCAGGCTGCTACCGAGAATCAGCCCGCTCCCTAAAACGATTCCGGCTAAGCGCTGCCCTACAGGCGCTTTGATGACCCGAAAAACGGCTTGGCTATAGGCCCCAATGCCCCAGCCCATAACCTGCACCGGGTGAGGCCAACCCCAGGGATCGCCCAGGTAAAAATCGAGTCCTGCCGCAAGGGCTAACACCGCTGCCTGCTCAAACCACAAAGCTGGCCTCCTCGCCCTGGGCTGCCTGCCAGCTACGGGCATCGAAATAAAGGTCTTCTAAGGAAATGCTGTAGAGCGCTTCTCTAAGTTTTTGATGCAGCCGTTTCCAGACGCTATAGGTAACCCAATCCTCAGTTTGATCAATTTGAGGCTGATGCCTGGGCAGCGGCTCAACCGTTTCTCCGACAGCTTCTAAAATCTGCCCCAGGGATATTTCAGCGGCCGGTCGGGCTAGCCGATATCCACCCTGAGCCCCTCGAACGGATTCCACAATGGCGGCTCGACGCAGAGCAATCAAGAGCTTTTCTAAATAGGGAGCCGGCAAATCCTGGCGCTGTGCGATCGCATTGACCGAAGCTGGTAAATCATCCGGTTGGAGGCTCAAATCCAGCAGAGCTTTAACACTGTAGTGACCGCGAGTAGTTAACTTCATTCAGAAATTGTCAGAACTGGGGCTTTTAGGAGGCACTTTTGGGAGCGCTTTTGGGGGCTCTCCCAGAGCAACGCCATCAATAAATGACTGCCTTTAGCATCGCATTCCTGCCTGCAGAACCCAAGGGCAAAAGGTCCCTACCGGCAGGTGCCTAACTCCGTCTATGAAAAAAATGCAGCTTCAAGCAGGATCAAAGCAACAGAAAACACTGTCTTGACGTCTTCTTTTAGGAGGGTGTGTGCCCCCTTCCGAGAGTCAGGTAAGACGCTCTAATCTAGAACCGCTGCCCTCAAGTTTCCCCCAGACATTGTCGTTTGTCCTGCTTATTCATTTTGCCCAGGGCTATCTGCAGCTTGGGTCAGTCACCGTAATTCTATGTCAGTTTAAGGACTGTCCTTTTAAGTTAGCGACGCCACTGCAGCAAATTATGATAGCTCTCCTTGAAGATAACCGACCTCTTGTTTTGCAGGTCAGCATGGAGACAGTTATGATTGAGTCAACTTAAGGTGACTTAAATGCAAAAAACTATTGCGCTGTAGTATCATTTTGCGTGGCATCATTAAAGTAGAGCTAGACAAAGGCAACCCCAACATTAATTTGGGAATTTCACAGTACAACACGTCGATAGTAGAGACTAGAGTTGATGGCTAACGATACTCAGATTGAAGCACTCACCGGCAAGGCCCTGCTGAAGAAAGTCAAGGAACTGGAGAACCTAGGCAAGGAAGAGAAAGCTAAAGCCTGCGGCTATTACACCCTGACCAAAAATGGGGTCGAAAGGGTCAATATGATGAAGTTCCTCAATGCGCTGATCGAAGCAGAGGGAATTCAGTTAGACAGCACCCAGGGCACCAATGGTCGGGGCGGACGCAGCGCCAGCTACCGGATTACCGTGCAGTCGAATGGCAATCTTTTGATTGGCTCGGCCTACACCAAGCAAATGGGCTTAAAACCCGGCGACGAATTTGAAATCTCCCTAGGTCGCAAGCATATTCGCCTCAAGCAGCTTGAAGGCGACGGGGAATATTACGAGGACGATGAGGAGTAATTACCAGGTTTAGGCCGGTCTCCCAGCGTCTTAATATCGACTCGTTTTAAGCCGGTAGGGGTACAGCTTTGTTGTGCCCCTACCGGCTTCCTGTAGGCGTTCTATGGCTATCAAAAGCGGCAGCAGGGGCCTGGTCTGCCTACCTAGAGGCTTCTTGGCTAGAGGGCTGAGGCCAGAGATAAATTGCGCCAGAAACCCAGGTCAAAATGACTGCCAGCCAGAACAAAAGTTGGCAGGCGAGGACCCAGTTTTCTCCCAGTGGGGCAATCAGCATAGCAATGGCTACAATCTGCACTACCGTTTTGAGTTTGCCCCAAAGATTTGCCCCCGGTACGCTGCCCTGCTGCAGCGAAGGACTCACGCGCCAACCAGCAACCGTCAGCTCCCTAGCCAAGATTAAAAAGACGCCCCAGGCCGGTACCTGCTGAAGTTCTACGAGAGACATCAGGGGGGCTAGCACCAGCAGTTTATCGACCAGGGGATCGAGAAATTTACCCAGTTCTGTAACCTGATCTAACCGTCTAGCGAGATAGCCATCCAGCCAATCTGTACTGGCTCCAACGAGAAAGATGCCGACTGCGATCGCACGCTCACGCTTCGTCGGTGCCTGCAGCAGGTAGAGCACCAGGGGAACGCTCACCAAACGCGATACTGTAATCCAGGTAGGAAGATTCATGGCCCTAAGAAAATACTGATCAAAAATCAAGTGCCAAGCCAGAGGAAAGCACGCCTAGGACTGGCTGGAGACTGCCCGCCCTGTAGCACTGCCTTTTACCCACTGCAGCGATTCCAATGCCCCCTAAACCCCGTCTGAAGCTCTGTGAGCACTGTGCCCAACAGTCGGCTATCCGATATCGGATTCAGTCTGACGAGAGTGGCAAATGGCGGTTGGTTTGCCCTCAATGCTGGGGTCAACTTAGCCAAGATAACCCCTATTACCGCTATGGGGGCACCTGGAAGGCAAAGTAAGCATAGCAATACTAATTCGGGGTGTGGGGAGAAACCCCTCAGCGGGTGTGACAACCCCTAGCCTCTGCGTTTGTCAGCGCGTTCATCAGCTCTTCATAATAGCTGTACTAAACCCATTTCGAGAACTGGATTTGTCGTCAGACAATATTCAGCAGCGGCCGGACAAGAAATAAATTTAGTAGCTAATTTCGCCCGACTGGTAGTGGGAAGGTTCGATGTGAATTGTAATTCGAGCCGGGCCATAGAGCTGCTCTAGTCGAGTTTCGACCTCTTCTGTAACGCGATGGGCCTGCTCAACATCGGTGGGCTCAACAATCAGGTGCATATCAATGAAAACCTGGCGACCCAACAGGCCGCGCGAGGCAATATTGTGGCAGTTAATCACACCAGGTACCTTCATGACCTGGCTGTGAATCGCTTCAGGTGCGATCGCCATTTCATCAACTAACCAGGGTAGGTTCTCGCGCAAAACCGTCCATCCACTCTTAAAAACAAGCACCGCCACTGGAAACGCGAGAGCCACATCCAGCCACTGCCAGCCCTGCCAAATGCCCATCAGTCCACCGATTACAGCAATGGTGATCCAGACATCGCTCATGGTGTGTCGGGCATCGGCAATCAAAATTTTGCTGCCCAAACGCAGGCCGACTTTGCGCTCGTAAAAGGCCACAAAGATATTGATGCCTAGCACCAGCAGCATGATCCACAGAGCCGACGCCGTTATCTGCACCGGCTGTCCGCCCATCGTCAGGCGCTCGACTGCCCCTTTGAGAATCTCAAAACAGGCAATGCCCAAAAAGGCCGCAATACCGAGCGCACCAATCGCCTCAAACTTCTGATGGCCGTAGGGGTGGTCGCGGTCGGGTCGAGGATTGGCGAGCTGATTGGTCACCAGTCCCAGCACGTTGTTGGCGCTGTCTGTGACGCTGTGGAGGGCGTCGGCCAGCAGGCTCAAAGAACCTGTCCATAGGCCAACTAAGGCTTTTAGGGCCACCACACACACGTTCATGATCAGGGTAATCACCAGGACCCTTCTGACCGCAGCTCGGGGGTCCTCACTGGCCGAGACCGTGGTGGGAGGGGCTGTTTGGTGAGGTTGAGGATTGCGGTTCAAGGAACAAAATGCGTGTAACTAACTCAATTAGCCTAAACGTAATTTTTGATCTGCTGACAGGTTTT
>JACVRP010000020.1 GCA_014534385.1 Cyanobacteria bacterium Co-bin13 | reverse complement strand
TGGGGCTAGCAGCAGCCAAGCTACCGGCGCATCCTTGGTCACATCTGTCTGGCATCGATCCAGCATAATTAGCCCAACCCATCTGCCTTATCTTCGTACAAATTCTCCCGGCAGATCTGCCTCAACTCAGCAGCAGCCAAAAATAAAAAGAGCCAGGCTACGCGAGCCTGACTCTTGACTTGTATGAGAGGAGAACAGCCGACACTTGAATCAAGGTTGGAAAATGCTCTCTTAACCTCAGTTTAGCTTATTGAGATATATTTGCAATAGTTGGTCTAAAAAATTTTCTGGCAAGAAAGAATTTCCAGTGGATTCAAGGGTTTCTGTTCCCCAAGACAATTTCAAGGCATCAGTGAGCCGATCTAACTTGACAATACCTCTCAAGTAATTGGCTAGCCTCAGGGCTCTAGAGAGGCAAGCGCGTCCTTTGTAGTAGCTATGCTCAACTCTGAGAAATGGCTGAAAGAACCGCTTTAACCCTGGCGGCAGGCGACAATTAACAAACACCATCAGCCGCTGCCTTTGCCAATATCTGGGCTAGTCCGCTGATGCGTCCTAATTAAAAGGCAGGCCCCTATGAAAGCAATTCGGGTGCATCAGTTTGGCGACCCCGAGGTGATGGCGATGGAGGAAATTCCGGCCCCTGCCCCCGGAGCCGGTCAAGTGCTAATTCAAATTGAGGCCGCCGGGGTCAATCCTGTAGATACCTATATTCGGGCCGGGAGCTATGCCCGCAGGCCAGAACTGCCCTTTACGCCCGGTATCGATGGCGCTGGAACGGTAGCCGCTGTCGGCTCAGGCGTCACCAGCATTGAGATTGGAGCGCGAGTTTATGGCGGCTGGCCCGATAGCGGCACCTATGCCGCTATGGCGCTTTATCCTGCAGAGCAGGTCTACCCCCTGCCGCCGCAAATTTCCTTTCAGCAGGGCGCAGGCATCTTTGTGCCCTACTCCACTGCCCATCGCGCCCTGTTTGCTAAAGCCCTGGCCCAACCAGGAGAGACTGTCTTGGTTCACGGCGCGACTGGCAGCGTAGGTCTAGCGGCAACTCAGATTGCCGTTGCCGCTGGGATGCGGGTACTGGGTACTGGCGGCACCCCCGAGGGCCGCAGCCTGGTTGCACAACAGGGAGCCAGCCAGGTCTTTGATCACCACAGCCCAGATTACCCAGCCGAAGTTTTAGCCGCCACTGCAGGTCGGGGGGCGGACGTGATTCTAGAGATGCTAGCTAACGTCAACCTGGAGAAGGATTTGGCCCTAGTTGCCCCCCACGGACGAATTGTGATCATCGGCAGCCGGGGCTCCCTCGAAATCAACCCGAGAGCCATCATGGGCAAAGAGTCGATCGTCACAGGGCTGACCCTGTTTAATACTCACCCCGAAGCATTGGCCCACATCCAAGCAGCGCTGCAGACCGGCCTGCAGAACGGCACCCTGATCCCCATTGTCAGCCGGGAGTTTTCTTTGGCAGAAGCTAGCCAGGCTCACCAGTGGCTGCTCCAGCCAGGAGCACAGGGGAATCTGGTCTTAATACCCTAGCGATCCCGTCTGTCCCGTATATTGAAGTAAGGGAAATTCGGCCCTGTCAGGCCGGTTCCTGGTTCCTCTGGAGTCCAGCCATGAAGATTCCCCAGTTATCCATTGCGGCCCTGCTGCGGCCCGTTCTTATCTTTGTTTTTACCCTGGCAGCCGTGTTTGGCCTTTCCGGAGCACCCGCCCACGCCACTGCGACCTACCAGATGCCTACCGTTTCGGCTGGCGACGCCACCTGGGTTGTGGATGAGGCCAATTTGATCAGCCGCTTTAACGAAAGCAAAATTAGCGATCGCTTAAGCAAGCTTGCCAAAGCGACCGGCAGCGAAGTTCGCCTGGTCACTATCCACCACTTTGACTACGGTGAAACTGCCCAGAGCTTTACTGACCAACTGTTTGAGCGGTGGTTCCCCAATGCTGAGGAGCAGGCCCATCAGACCCTGCTGGTGCTCGATGAAGTCAGCAAGACCGTCGGCATTCGAGTCGGCCCAGCCGTTGAGGAACAGCTCACCCCTGATATTGCCACCAGCGTGGCTCAAGAAACGGTTTTGGTGCCGCTTCTGGAGGGCGACAAGTACAACGAGTCCTTTCTAGAGGCCGCAGACCGGCTCGTGGCGGTGCTCTCGGGTCAGCCCGACCCCGGCCCACCCGCCTTTGATGATGCCTACGACGCAGAGAGCACCTTTGCCAGCGCCCAAGAGACAACCGAAAACCGCAGCAACTATACGGTGATCGTGATCGTGCTGCTAGTGCTGGCCACGGTGATCCCGATGGCGACGTACTTCTTTTACGTAGGGTTTGGCAACTAGTCGTTAGGCCAGAGGGGAAAGCCGCGAACAGAAGGAAAAAGGCTTCTGGCTAAAGGCTTCCCCCAATCTAGAATCTAGGGTTGGCCCAGGACAACACTAGTCCTGGATATAGTCTGCTCCTGAAATGAGAGCGATCTCAGCTCGAACGAACTCTCGACCCAGGTAAGCAGCATGGTCGAGAAAGCTGATCGGGCAGGGCTGGTCTGCATCTTCAAAAATGGCAATACAAAGCTCTTTTGCAGTTCGTCCAGTGTAGAGCCGGCTGGCAGTGCGCTCGACCTTGCCTCGCGTGGGCAGAGGCTTGCCGGTCGCCGGGTCACAGGCCAGCCCCTTATCGTTAATGAAGTTGGTGAAATGCTTGGCGCAGATCAGGCCCTGCTCCCGATCTAGATAGATGAGGAAATAGCCGTCGGGATCAAGCTCAATGAAGCGTTTAGAGAGCCTGTCGTCGAGCGCTTTTAGATCGTCTGCACTCACCGGTTGAGAGGCCATATCCTTTGTCGCCGTATTCTCTGTCATAGCGTTGGTAGACCAGTTTGGTGGGGGGCAGTTAATCCCGATAGTCGGGATCAGTCAGTTTGATTGATCCCCCAAGCTACCTAGGGCAAATTAACTGCAGATCCCTCATTCTAGCCTGGTTCTTCGATGCTCTGAGCAGCCTGCTTTAGGGGAAGGTCGGCATTGATCGCTTCGATCTCCCGCTGCTCCATCTCGTTTACCTCATCGATGTAGGTACAGAGAATTTTTTGCAGTCGGGGTTCGTAGAAACGGTGCAGGCTGTAATTGGGGGTGGCTGGAAAACCACGCCGCTTTTTGTGACGACCACCCGCTCCCGGATCAAACACCGTGATCCCCTGCTCAATGCCCCATTCAATGGGGGCGTAGTAGCAAGCGTTGAAGTGCAGGTGGTTGTACTCCTCCTGACAGCCCCAGTAACGGCCATAGAGGCGATCGCCCTTGGTCAGGCAGATAGACATGCCAATTGGGGCAGGATCGTCTTCGCTGTAAGCAGCAAAGAGCACAACTCGGTGCTGATAGTCGGGGTATAGCTGCTCAAAAAACTTGCGGGTCAGGTATTTGCTGCCCCACCAGCCAAATTTGTCGCAGGTGTCGCTGTAGAAGTCATACATCTGGCTGCACAGGCTGCGAGACAGCGCTTCTCCCGTAATCACTTCTAACCGCAGATTCCCCTTCTCCAGAGATTTGCGCTCGCGCTTAATGTTGCGCCGCTGGTTGGCGTTGAAACCGTTGAGGTAGTCGTCAAAGCTTTGAAAGCCCTGGTTTTGCCAAATGTAGCTGTGGTGCAGCCACTTGCTAAAGCCAAGGGCCTCCATCTGCAGCCGCCAGTCGGGATCGACATAGAGAAAATGGCAGCCCGAGATGCGGTTGCGATCGCAAAACTCATCAATCGCCCGCACCATCAGCGCCGTGATCGCGGCCTCGTCCTCCGCCTGTGCAATCAGAAAGCGGTAGCCCTCAGCCGGGGTAAAGGGCGACATGCCCAGCAGCTTAGGGTAGTAGCTCACCCCCAGACGCTCAGCCAGGTCGGCCCACTGGTGATCAAAGACAAACTCGCCGTAGCTGTGCCCCTTGAGGTACAGGGGAGCGGCTCCCACCAGCGTGCGATCGCGCCAAACCGTAAGGTGGGTCGGCAGCCAGCCAGCGTTCGCTCCGGTGCTGCCAGAGCGCTCCATGTTGTGCAGCCAGGCCCATTCTAGAAAAGGGGTTTTCAGGGGAAGCGCCAGCGCATCCCAGACGGGCTGAGGAATTTCCTCGACGTGCCGGATCCAGGCAACCTCATACTGAGCCTTGGGGGCTTGAACCATAGATATGGGGCTACTGATACTTAAAACTGATGCTTAAAACAGGGGAAAACCAATGCTGGTAGAAATGCGCTCAGGCAATCCTGCCAGCCAGTGGGGGATCAATCATTATTCTCTAGCGTAAATGAATTCTGCTGCGGCTGCAGAGATTCCTGCCGCAATCGGTAGTGCAAAAAAACCTCCTGTCCTTCGCTGCGGCAGGAAAGCAGCTCCAGACGTGGCGCTAGCTCTGCCCCAAAGCCGAGGCCATCAACCGGCGTGGGAGCCGCCGATCCGCCTAATACCAGCGGACATACCGTCAAAAACAGCTCCTCTATTAAGCCTTCAGCGATCAGGTCTGCGACCAGTCGTCCACCGCCTAATACGGCCAACCGCCGCACCCCGCTAGCGACCAGCTGCGCCAAAGCCAGCGCCCAATTCCAGTCCGAGGTCGTTCCCGGCAGCGCCCAGATCGAGTCAAAGCCCGCTTGCCGCCAAGCCTCTGCTCCAGATTCCGTCGTTAACAGTCCCCTGGGCACCGCCTGACGAAAAAACCGACAGGTTGGGTCAAGCTGCCCAGAGGGCGACCAAACAATATGAATGGGCTGGTCACTTTGGCCCCGCTGGCGGCGCTGGTCGATCAAGGCAGGCTGACGCACCGGCAAAGTCGTTCCGTAGGCCCGTAGAGTCCCGCCGCCTATCAGCACTGCGTCAGCCTCAGCAATACGGGCCTCCAGATGAGCCAGGTCGGCTTTGGAGGAAAATCGGGCGGCGGTGCGGCGAAAATCAGAGATCTTTCCATCCGCGCTCATCGCGAGAATCACGGTACTGTGAAGTAACGAAAGAGATGTGTCAGCAGGAAACATTCTCGGAGATAGGATAAGGGATAATAAGACTTGTTTTTTAGCACTCCCTAGATAACTGACTGGAACCTGTTGAGGATTAAGCGTTTCTATCAATACAATCCTGAATCAGAATTCTGAGTCAACGGTCTTTAGGAGGCTGACTCTAGCTTGGGAGATGGAGTATTCTAAGCTACTAACCCCTTCTTTCAGCGCCTTACCTGCCCAGGTTGTCATCAGCAACCCATAAGGTTCTTCTGCAATCGCCCGGGTTCTGTCAGTGCTTGGCTCCTGCCTCACCCCAATCTACCCAATGCCGCGCTCCCGTCCCCCCTCCTTTCGTAGAATCCTGGTACTGCGCATTTTGCTGCTCAGTATTCCTATTTTGCTGATTGGGCAGTACGTTACCATTCGCAAAGCTCGTACCAGCCTGCTCGAAACCGCCCGTCAGAACTTGGCCAGCAGCGCTGTGCAAAAGGGAGTCAACCTCAGTCGTGACATTCGCTTCCTGCAAACCAGCCTGCAGTCGCTCTCTCGAGTTCGCCTGCTGCAAACTGCCCCTCAGGAAGAAGTTACCGACTTTTTGACCCATCAGGTAAAGCAGGTTCCCTACTTCATCGACTGCCTGCAGCTAACCGATGGCATCAGTGGTGCGATCGCATTTAGCACCTGCAACAGTTCCCTGTTTCCCACCAACATCAATCCTGCCTGGATCTTTCAGAGCACGGCCCCGCCTCAGGCCAATGAACCTGATTTTCGGCTGCTGTATGCCGGTCTATCCAGTCAAGAACCTAGCAACTCCGCTGCTAAATCAGCCGCTGAGCAGGCAGTTACCGGCACCGCCCTAGCCAACAGCTCGGCCCGCCTAGACGTTGTTCTAGCCGCACCTATCTACGCCCCTGAGGGCAACTTGCGCTACACTCTGACCCTACGGGCCAGACTATCTCAAACCGAGACTACAGGCCCCGGATTTCTTGCAGGCGACATGGTGATCATTGCCCCCAACGGGGTGATTATGAGCCATCCTGACCAGAAGCAAATCGGCAGATCTATCAACGACAGCAAAGACGCCGATCGGCTCAACAGCATTGTCAGAAATGTGCAGTCAGGCCGCAGCAGCACCCTGCACCTGTTTAACCTGCTGCCGTCAGGCGAGGAGTGGCTAGCTGGCTATACCGGCGTGGATGTGCCCATCAGCCTCCAAGATACCGAGCGCTGGTCCGTGCTCGCCGTAACCCCGCTTGACTATGCCCTGCACGGCCTTGAAGACGTACGCTACAGCCTGATTTTTTTAACGCTCGGACTGCTGGCTGCCAACGCCTTCCTAGCCCTGATATTAG
Source organism: Cyanobacteria bacterium Co-bin13 (assembly GCA_014534385.1). Taxonomy (GTDB): domain Bacteria; phylum Cyanobacteriota; class Cyanobacteriia; order Phormidesmidales; family Phormidesmidaceae; genus JACVSF01. The sequence continues at coordinate 12,211 of JACVRP010000020.1, read as the reverse complement.
CCCGTAGCCTGTCTTTGCCAATCGAAAAACTTAGCAGCTACGCTCAGCAGGTCCAAGATTTGTCTCACCTGAAGGAAGCCCCGCGAGACTTTCGAGTGAGAGAGCTGCAAAACCTAGCCAACATCTTTGCCAACATGATGAAGCGGCTGGAGGAAAGAGCCCAGGAGCTTAGGCATGCCTGGCAAGATGCTCAAATGGCCAATCAGCTCAAGAGCGAGTTTCTAGCCAATACCTCCCACGAACTGAGAACCCCGCTCAATGCCATCATCGGCTGCGTTCGCCTAGTCAAAGACAACTGCTGTGACTCCCGTGAGGAGGAGCTAGAGTTTCTAGAGCGAGCAGACCACGCCGCCATGCACCTGCTCCGGATTATTAACGACATCCTAGATATCGCCAAGATTGAATCTGGCACCCTAGCTTTAAAGCCCGAAGTTTCCGATCTGCGGCAAATCCTTCAAGAGGTTGTCGATCTACAGAGCATTCATCTGCAGCAGAAAAACCTTGAACTCAAGCAGTCTGAGGTAGGCTCGCCGGTCTGGATTCTGGCAGATCGGGCCAAGCTGAAGCAGGTGCTGATAAACATCCTCTACAACGCGATTAAGTTCACGGACAAAGGCCAAATCAGCGTTGATATTCAGGTTCAATCAGATATCGAATCCGCCTCTTCCTCAGTAGTGCAGGGCCATGCAATCGATGTGGAGATCCCCGCTCCTCGGGCTCTGGTCACTATCTCAGACACCGGGATCGGCGTAGACCCGCAGCAGCAGCACCGGCTCTTTCGCCCCTTTGTTATGGTAGACGGCTCAACTACTCGCCGCTTTGAGGGGACTGGGCTAGGGCTTGCCATCTCCAAAAATTTCATGGACCTGATGGGCGGCAGCATCCACCTCTACAGCGAAGGGATTGGCAAAGGCACCACCGTCGTGTTGGCGCTGCCCCTAGCTCCCACCCCCGAAACCGTTGGGGCTAGACGGCCAGACGAAGATACCGTATTTCCCAGAACGGCCGCGACTCCACCCAAGTCTTTAGCGGTTAGCACCAACGCCCAAGTATCTGACCTCTAATGTCCAAGTCTCTAGGGCAGGCGGCCTTGCCTAAGGCCTGACAGCAGTTGAGACAGCGGCAGACCCCTCCCGAACCTGGGTCCATGCCTGCTGCAGGTGCTCCATCCCCTGGCTAGAGAGGCCAGTGCCGAGGCGGGAGTGGGGCAGACTATCGGCCAATAAAACGGTAACCGTAACGGCAAGAATAAGGCGTTCCCACTTGATGTCAGACAGTCCTGGGCAAAACATAGTGCTGCTCCTGTATGAGAGGACAGGGATTCGACTTCGCTGCAGGCTATTAGAAAAGCACGGGCACCCATAGGGTAAGCCGAGTGGAGCGACCCCTAGAAATTCTTAAGCCACTTTTTAGAGTGACCCTAAAGATCTACCCTGCCCTTAAAACGCCTGCTAGCTCCCCGACTTGAGAAACAGCTTAGCCAGCAAAGGGGAAATTCCGGAGAATCATAGCAATAGCCACTGGAATTAGGACGGGGTGCAGGGGTGGAACCCCTGGCTGGGGGCAAAGCCCCACACCCCCAAAAATTAGATGTCCTAGGCAATGTGGCGACAGCTATCAAAACAGGCTCCAACAATTTCTTGCCGGAGCCTGTCTTGGGTCTGTGAGCTGTATGATTCAGCCGATAGTTCTTACATGCCCATGATCTCGTAGCCAGCATCGACGTAGAGAATCTGCCCGGTCATGCCGCTAGACAGGTCGCTGCAGAGAAAGGCTGCCGTGTTGCCCACCTCAGTCTGGGTAACGGTGCGGCGCAGCGGCGCTACTTCCTCAACGTGGTGAATCATATCGAGGATGCCGCCTACAGCCGAGGAGGCCAGCGTGCGAATAGGGCCAGCGGAAATACCGTTTACCCGAATATTGTTGGGTCCAAGTTCCGCAGCTAGGTACTTAACGTTCATCTCCAGAGCTGCCTTGGCAATGCCCATAACGTTGTAGTTGGGCACAACGCGAACACCCCCTAGATAGGTCAGGGTGACAATGCTGCCGCCTTCGCTCATCAGCGGTTTGGCCCCTTTGGCCAGGCTAATCAGGGAGTAGGCGCTGATGTCGAGAGCCAGCTGGAAGCCGTCGCGGGAGGTGTTGCTAAAGTCTCCGGTGAGGTCGTCGCGGCTAGCAAAGGCCAGACAGTGGATCAAAATGTCCAGCTTGCCCCACTTGTCCTGAATGGTGCTAAAAACCTGGTTGACCTGCTCATCGTTCTGCACATTGCAGGGCAGAAACAGGGATGGGTTGAGGGGTGCTACCAGATCCTCAACCTTTTTCTCCATCTTGCCCTTCTCATCTGGCAGGTAGGTAATGCCCAGATTGGCTCCCGCCTGGTGCAGCTGTTGGGCAATGCCCCAGGCAATGGAGCGGTTGTTGGCAATTCCCGTTACCAGAGCGTTTTTTCCTGTCAGGTCTAACATGGCCATCCTAATCAAGCGCCTTTAGGAGCATACGGGAAATTGGCCCCAGTGGGTAGGGGTGGAGCCAGAGAAGAGAGCAGGGGTGCGAACTGACAAGTCAGCGCTGACGCGAACGCAAACCCTAGCGGTAAAATGAAACTTTTGTCCCGCATTCCCGGTTCATCATGGAAGTGATCCCCGCCATTGACCTGTTAGAGGGGCGCTGCGTGCGCCTGTACCAGGGCGACTATAACCAGTCCGAGGTGTTTAACGATGACCCGGTTGCGGTAGGCCGAGATTGGGTAGCCCAGGGCGCAACGCGGCTGCACCTGGTGGATTTAGACGGTGCCAAAGCGGGTCGGCCCGAGAATTGGCGGGCGATTCAGGCAATTGTCGAGGCCGTTGAGGTGCCGGTCGAAGTGGGCGGCGGTCTGCGGGATCGGCAGCGCGTAGCAGAGCTATTCGCTCTAGGTGTACGCTATGCCATCCTCGGGACCGCTGCTGTCGAGAATCCAAGCTTGGTGGGCGAACTGAGTCAGGAGTTTCCAGGCCAGGTAATCGTCGGCATCGATGCCCGAGATGGTAAGGTGGCAACCCGAGGTTGGCTAGAGACTTCAGAAGTAGAGGCCATAGAGCTAGCCCAGCGCATGGCCGAGCTGGGTGCTGCAGCCATTATCTACACCGATATTCAGCGAGACGGCACGCTCACAGGCCCCAACTTAGAGGCCCTGCGGCAGATGGCAAAAGCCATTGGCATTTCGGTGATTGCCTCTGGTGGAGTCAGCGCCGTTACTGATTTGCTGAGTCTGCTGGCGCTGGAGCCGCTGGGCGTAACCGGCGTAATTGTGGGCCGTGCCCTTTACACCGGAGATGTCAACCTTAAAGAGGCGCTGCGGGCCGTAGGTCCGGGCCGCTGGCAGGATGTGCCGCCCAGCTTTGGCTCCTCCACCTTTGCCTGAATCTTGAAGAAGCAGGCTGAGGCCAGAGAACGCTTAATCTGAACGCCTAACCTGGGCCGTTTTGCTGCTTCAGCACCTCAATTTCCCGCCGGATTTCGGCCAGCTGGCGGGTCAGATCCTCTAGCTCAGGCTGAATTGAGGGATCGGTGATCGGCGTAGCCACGGTGTAGACCGTGCGGGGCGAGGCCGAGGGGCTGCTCTGGCTAAACGGATTGGGCATCTGAGTCAGCATGCCGTCTACAAATTGACGGGCCTCCTGCTCGGTTACTGCCCCCTTAGCCTCCAATTCTTCAGTCAGGCGATCGACGTCTGTACCCAATTCAGAAAATTTGCGGCTAGAGCCTTGGGGATCTTGTATGGCCTCGATCAGGGAAGCCGTTGCGCCCAGGGTTAGGCGAAAGCCTTTTTGTAGGGTTTCGGTCAGGGGATCGGAGTTCATAGAACTGCTGTAGCACCTTTGAAGAACGGCTGGGCTGGGAGTCCAATGGAGACACTAGAAGCAGCTGCTCATCAAACTCCCAACCCGTGACTCGATTCTACCGTGAGCGCATCGTCTCTGTCGTACTAGGCAAACTGTTCTAGATAGGTGTTGAGATCTTCGATGACTCGCGTAAGCTCAGCTTCGGTGGTCAGGCGAATGCGGTCGTCTCGCAGGGTGACGAGGACTTTGGCCGCGAAGGGGCTGGGCCAGATATTGGGGTTGCAGAAAATTTCAAGAAAGACCTCGCCCGTATGCTGATATTCCATGGCTGATTCAGGGCTGCGAACACTGCCTCCGCCTGAGCGGGCAGCCACGGCTTTTAGCCGAGCCATGAGCGTGTTGATTTCAGCTCTCAAAGCCTGGGCGGCCTCTGGGGAAAAGTTGAATCGAACAGACCCTTCAATCAGATTTAAGGTGATCTGTGAAGCCATGCTTTGCTTGGTGTAACGCCGCCTTTCATTCTGCCACCGCACGGTTTTTACCCTGCATCAGAATTGTTAAGCGATCTCCCACTGGGGAAAGCAAGCGCGGCACAACTGCTTGGAGCCGCTAAAAAATCATCAAGCTGCAAAACGACAGACAACTCCTGTCTGCCTGTGTACCCCGCCTCGTGTCCCGCGCTGCCTCCCGGATTAGCCTTGCTCCACGCCGGCTAACGCGCTGCCTCAGCTCGCTCAAGCCATTAGAGGTCCCACAAAGTCACGAAATATTTCTAATATTTAACTACGGCTACAAACTATTTCCTAAATTTCGTATCGATTCTCGCTTCAGTTCGCTCAAGATTCCGAAGAAAATCCTAAAGCTCGGCCAGTTGCCGGTTCTCCGTCTCTAAAGTAGTAGGCAACAGTGATACCCGTCATGGTTGAAGTGTTGAGGTCTGCTAAAGCAGAACTGGCTAAATTGAAACGTTTTGTAAACCGCTCTGGTAAAACGTTCTGTGAATGGCGGGGCTGTTTGTCTACCTCGTGAGACCGCATGTCTGCCCAAACATCCTCTCTCTTACCCAAGCCCTGGTTAGGGCGTCTTGCCTGGCCCCCAGCCGCCTCCCAGTCCACTCCGGTAGATCGTATCCGGCGGCTCGTTTGGAAAATTGCGATCGCAACGCTAGCCCTCATGGCTGTTGGCAGCGCTACTCGGGTGATGAACGCAGGGTTAGCCTGCCCTGACTGGCCTCTCTGCTACGGTCAGCTAGTGCCCAAGCAGCAGATGAACCTACAGGTTTTTCTGGAGTGGTTCCACCGATTAGACGCTTCGCTCATTGGCCTTTCAACTATTTGGCTGGTGGGGTTGAGTCTCTGGCATCGCAAGCAGGTTCCCACCTGGCTGCCCTGGGCTGCCGTGGGGGCGCTTTCTCTGATTGTGTTTCAAGGTGTATTGGGAGGGCTAACCGTTACAGAAATGCTTCGGTTTGATATCGTCACTGCCCACCTGGGAACTGCACTTCTGTTTTTCACGACGCTGCTGATCATTGGCATCAGCCTGCTGCCCTATCGCGGCACTGGCACCGTGGGTAAGCTGCCCTGGCTGGGCTTAGCGGCTGCGCTGCTGGTTTACGGCCAGTGTCTGCTGGGGGGCCTGGTGGGCTCTCGTTGGGCGGCGCACCAGTGTTTTGGCCTATCAGAGCTGTGCAGCGTTATGAATAGCCACATTGCAGGCGTAGTGCCCCCCACAGTCGCTACGCTGGCGCTGGTGCTGATGAGTTGGCGCACGCCTGCCCTGCATCCCTACCTGCGGCGGTTAGCCAACCTGGCCGGCGCTTGTTTAGTCTTTCAAATCGTGCTGGGAATTGCTACGTTCCGCCTGCACCTACAAGTTGAGCCGCTGACCGTGGCCCACCACACCCTGGGAGCAGCCTTGATGGGCACGCTGGTGTGCTTTACCGTTTTGGCGCTACGAGACGCTGCCCAGGCCAGAACGCTGCCTGAACAGCCTATTCCCGTCGTCACTGAATAACCCTTCACGCAATCACCTTCGCTTCGTTTTTCTGTGCTGATAGCGCAGCACAGCCAATGCTTTAAGGAAACACCCCTGCATGAATCAATCCACCACCTGGAATGGAGCCACCCGCCACCACGACAGCGTTTGGCAGGTGATCCGCAGCTACTGGCAGCTGACCAAGCCCCGCATCATTCCACTGCTCCTAATTGAAACTGCCGCCAGTATGCTCGTTGCCGCCCACGGCAGAGTTGACCCTGTGGTGCTGCTGATAACGCTGCTCAGCGGCGCTCTAGCCGCTGCTTCAGCCCAAACGATCAACTGCATCTACGACCGGGATATCGACTTTGACATGGAGCGCACCCGGCATCGTCCGATCCCCTCAGGTCGGATTCAAATCCGCGATGCCCTGCTGTTTGCCGCTGTTCTAGCGGTGCTCTCTTTTACGCTGCAGACCGTATTTGCCAACCTCCTCAGTGCCTGCCTATCAATGGTTGGGATCGCCGTTTACGTCGGGGTGTATACCCACTGGCTGAAGCGGTCATCCCCTCAAAACATCGTCATTGGCGGGGCTGCCGGAGCGATTCCGCCGCTGGTTGGCTGGGCAGCGGTAACGGGCGAGCTAAGCTGGGCCGCCTGGCTCTTCTTTGCCATTGTCTTCATCTGGACTCCCCCCCACTTCTGGGGTTTGGCCATGCTGATCCAGGACGACTACGCCAAAGTAAACGTGCCGATGATGCCGGTCGTTGTCGGGGATGAGGCCACCGCCAAGCAGATCTGGTACTACACCCTGGTCCTGATCCCGCTGACCCTGATGATGACCTATCCCCTGGGCGCAACCGGCGCTTTGTATGCCGTAATTGCGATCGCACTCGGCTGGTTTTTCCTGAAAAAAGCCTGGTCCCTGCTCCAGTCGCCCTCCGACCGAGATCTGGCCAAGGACTTATTCAAGTACTCGATTTTCTACATGATGCTGCTCTCAGCGGGCATGGTGATCGACAGCCTGCCGCTGACCCACGACCTCATGACAGCCCTCACCGGCACCTTCGAAACCCTCGCCAGCGCCCTACCCCGCATTAGCTAGAACAAGCCCACCTTGTGCCTGAGGGACAGGCCACAAACCCCATCACCACGGTTTTCCACATCCACCCCTCCACCTCCCAGCCCTGCGGTCAAAGCCCAGGGCTTTTTGCTCTACTCCTCCGCTCCCCTGCTCCCTTGCCCCCTCGCTCCCCCGCCCCCTCTCAGAAAATCTCTACCTTGCCGCCGACCTGGGGATCGGGTTTTGTAGAATAAAGTTGTGTAACGTTTAGAACGTGCTGTTAGCGGGTCAAGTGGTATGCCTCCGGCTGTTTTGATTGAAAAGCTCAAGAAAAGCTATGGATCGGTGGAAGCGGTTAAGGATGTCTCCCTGACGATCCAGCCAGGCGAGATCTTTGGCCTGCTAGGCCCCAATGGGGCTGGCAAGACAACAACGATCCGCTGCCTGTGTACCCTGGCCAGCCCCGACAGTGGCAACATCGAAATCAACGGCACCTCAGTTGTCGATGACCCCAAAGTTGCCCGCCAGAGCCTCGGCTACATCGCCCAGGAAGTGGCGCTAGACCCGGTGCTGACAGGGCGAGAACTGCTGCAGCTTCAGGCCGATATCTATCACATTCCTCGCAAGGTATCGCGCGATCGCATCCCTCAAATGATCGACCTGCTGGAGTTAACAGACTGGGCTGACAAAAAGACCGGCACCTACTCAGGCGGGCTAAAAAAGCGACTAGATCTGGCCCTGGGCCTGCTGCACCAGCCCGAGGTGCTGGTGCTAGATGAACCCACCGTGGGCCTCGATATCGAAACCCGCTCAGCCGTCTGGCAGTTTCTGCGCCAGCTCAAAGCCGCTGGCACCACGGTTCTGATCACCAGCCATTACCTGGAGGAAGTGGATGCCCTAGCCGATCGCGTCGCCATTATCGACAACGGCGTTGTGATTGCAGCAGGCACCCCCAATGAGCTGAAGGACCGGATTGGCGGCGATCGCATTACCCTCCGCATCCGCGAGTTTACCCCTGACGATGAAGCCCGCTCAGCCCAGGAAATGCTGGCCCGGCTCCCCTTTGTGCAGGAAGTTATTATCAACAGCGCCCAGGGCAACTCCCTCAACCTAGTGGTCGAACCCCAGTCCGATGCGCTGCTCTCGGTGCAGCAGTCTCTAAAAGAGGCCGGCCTATCCACCTTTGGCATTTCCCAGTCGCGGCCCAGCCTGGATGACGTGTACCTGGCGGCCACCGGGCGCACTCTGATGGATGCCGAACTAGCTGCCGTGGGCACCCGTAACCTGAAGAAAGAGCGTAAGGAGGCGATGAAAGGCACCTGACCCCCAGGCTGACCCGTAGCTGAACCTCGATCCTCAGCGCTAGGAAACATCCCTCCAAACTCTGACCAAGCGCCCTTGAGCACCTCGCTCCCTATGACAAATCCCCATTAAATAAACCGCTCATGAGTACTACCCTAACCCCCAAATCCTCACCCATCGACAGCCCCGACCTGCGGGCCTGGAAGTCAGCTTCTGGAGGGGGAGACACCTCCCAGCCTCCTGGTCTGCTCTCCGGGGCTTTCCTTCAGGAAACGCTGGCCATGACACGGCGGCTGTTTATCCAGCTGCAGCGGCGACCTTCAACGCTGGTCGCAGGCGTTATTCAGCCCCTGATCTGGCTGTTTCTCTTTGGGGCGCTGTTTCAGAATGTGCCCCAGGGCCTGTTTGGCGAAAGCAGCAACTACGGCCAGTTTTTGGCGGCAGGCATCATCGTCTTTACGGCCTTTGGCGGCGCACTTAATGCCGGTCTGCCAGTTATGTTTGACCGGGAGTTTGGCTTTCTCAACCGCTTTCTGGTGGCTCCGCTGGCGTCTCGCTACTCAATTGTGGTGGCCTCAGCCATTTTTATTGCAGCCTTGAGCATTGTCCAAACTGCAGCAGTGATCACCCTGAGCGCCTTTCTAGGAGCCGGATGGCCCGATCCGCTAGGGCTGGCCCTGGTGGTGCTGATCTTGCTGACTCTAGTCTTGGGAGTTACAGCCCTGAGTCTGGGGCTGACCTTTGCCCTACCGGGTCACATTGAGCTGATTGCCGTCATTTTTGTGACCAACCTGCCCCTACTGTTTGCCAGCACAGCCTTGGTGCCCCTCGATTTCATGCCCGGTTGGCTGCAGGTAGTCGCTAGCCTCAACCCTTTAACCTACGCCATTGAGCCGATTCGGTACCTCTATCTCCACCCAGACTGGTCTTTAGGCAGTGTTGTGCTGCAGTCGCCTTGGGGGAGCATTTCTTTGGGGGTGTGTCTGGCGGTTCTGATTGGCTTCTGTGCGATCGCACTGCTGGCCATCCAGCCGCTACTTCGCCGCCGCATAGCTTAGCCAACAAAGCTTAAGGGTTATGGAGAAGCATCCGGCATCGCCGTTCCAGGATTTGTTTGCTATAGTCGGGAACGTACTCTGCACTTAGAGCGTCGAATCTCTAAGATGCCTGCACGTGCGTTTCGTGCCCGTAGTTTCAGTAGTGTCAAGGAGTGTTCCATGGCCTGCTTATCAAAGCTTAAAGTCGCCTTGATGGCAGCAGTTGCTGTTGTAGGATCTATCGGCTTGAGCCCTGCAGTCGCTCAAGATAACAATGACGTTGGTACCGCCAACCTCATTAACCCCAACCAAGGCTTTCCTTCCTCCGACGCTGGAGCCGATCTGCTCAGCGATCCGATGGGTCCGATGGAGCTGATCCACCGGGCTGTTTTGATGAACAACATGAGTTTGAACGAATTCCGCCAGCAGCAGCAGGAGCGGATTTCGGACGAAGCCAGCAGCTTCCGGCAGCTCCAGCAGGAAGCCCTGCGACGACAGCCGGCAGCGCCTGCTGAAGAAACCGCTAACTGAGCCAACCAAATCAGTTTAGCTAACTTTTTAGAGCGCTCAGCTGCAGTCTCTGGCTGTCGCTCTTCTAGGATCGATTTTCTATTGGAAGGCGAGGCTACCTTGACAGGTGGCCTCGCCTTTTTTGCATCTTTTTTTGCGTCTGAGGACTTTGGCGGTTGTCTCAAACTCGGAGCCCGTTGGGCATTATGGATTAGCCAAGCTTACTTCCTGCTCCCGCAGCCTAGGCTGCGGTTTACTCAGCCCAGAGAGCCGCTGCATGACCTTTAAAGCACCTAAGTTCTGGCCCCAACTGCAAAAGTCGCCCAGCCCTTCAACGCCTGCTATTCTGCCGACCCCTCTAAATTTTTGCCAGAGCTGGTTTGAGCGGTGCAGCATCGGTCGAAAAATTTACCTGGGCTATGGCTGCGCTCTGGCCGTTGCACTCACAGGCGTTACGGGTGGGCTTTTCCTGGGGCAGCAGGCCTATGCGCTAGTTGAGCAGCGCCGTGAAGACGTACTGCAGGAAGTCTCGCTCATCAGCCAGTTTCAAATTCAGCTCTCCCATCTACGCCTGCATCGGCAGAAGCTCACCAATTCTAGATTGAGCCCCAACGAACTGCCTAATTCTGTAGCTCTACTGAGGGATCACTCCATCGAGATCAAGGAGGTGTGGGCAAATCTCAAGGAAAGCTATCTGGACCAGACGGTGCCAGAGTCAGAGGAAGAAACTCAGCTGCTGCAACAGCTAATCGAGAAATATGACACCACCCTCAATCAGTACATCCAGCAGACCCGGGAAGAACTCGACCTGATTGAGACAGCCCTGCCCAAACTGTCCAACCCAGAACAGCTGCAGGTAGCCCTGCTGAGCCCTGAAGACCGGCAACTTGAGCAGCAGCTAGAAGCGCTCACCGAAGATTTAGAAGCGCTGCAGGCGGTCGCAATGACAGAGCAGGTAGTCGCAACTGCCGACCTGGAACACGCCCAGGTCACTCTGCTGCTGGTGCTGCTGATTAGCATTGGGTTGTCGGCTGCGATCGCATCTCTCCTGGCCCGCACCATCAGCCGTGCGATCGCCCAACCCATTAACGAAGTCAGCAGCATTGCTCGCCGGGTCACTGAAGAGAGCGACTTTAGCCTGCGGGCAGCCGTTTATGCCCAGGATGAAACCGCTGTACTGGCGACTGCGCTCAACCACCTGATAGCGCGAGTCAAGCAGCTGCTAGACGAGCAGGAGGTAGCAACTCAGCAGACCCTCATGCAAAACGAGAAGATGACTAGCCTGGTCCGGATGGTCGCCGGAGTAGCCCACGAGATCAATAATCCGATCAACTTTATCTACGGCAACTTGCGCCACATCGAAATCTACAGCACTGACCTGCTGGACCTGATTCACGCCTTTGAAGCATCAGTGGCTCCGCTGCCGCTATCAGTTGAGGAAAAAGCCGAAGACATCGATCTGCCCTTCCTCGAAACCGACCTGCCCAAACTGCTGCAGTCCATGAGAGTTGGCGCTGAACGCACCCGCCAGATTGTCCTCAGCCTAAAAAACTTCTCCCACCTAGATGAAGGGGAAGCCCATCCGGTTGATCTGCACGAATGCCTCGATAGCACCCTGCTAATCCTCAATAACCGCACGAAAAAGGGGGTTTCGATTGTTCGCAGCTATGGCGATATCCCAGCAGTAGCAGGCTACGCGGGCAGCCTGTATCAGGTCTTTATGAATCTGTTTGTCAATGCCCTTGATGCGCTGGAGGAGCACCCCCCTCAGAAGCCAGAAATTATCATCAGAACCGACTGTCCTCAGGCCCACACCGTTCGGGTGCAGGTGCTAGACAATGGACCGGGGATCGCTCCAGATCACTTATCCCGCATCTTTGAAACCTTTTTCACCACCAAGCCAGCGGGCATCGGTACCGGCCTCGGCCTCGCCATTACTCGCCAAATCATTGAGGAGAAACACAAGGGACAGCTTTCCTGCAGATCTACCCTGGGCCAGGGCACCGAATTTACGCTGGAATTACCGATTTGCCCCACCTCAGCAGCAAAACCTGGCTCTATCAACGGATCAACGCCTGCTAGCGGCAGCGCCGTAACGCCCTCTACTTCATGAAAAGCTAAAAACCTAGCAGTCGGGCATCTCTCGCCAATTGAGAGACATAGACGAATCTTGGGACCGGCATCAGCCGTTGCGAAATGTCTCATGGCAGAATCGATAGGTACACTGTCAGTAACGTGACGTTTTAGGCCCCTCGGTTTTGCGATGACGGCAGCTATTCCCACCCTCTCTACTCAGTACGATCCCTCTGTTGCAGAAGCCAAGTGGCAGCTAAAGTGGGAAGAACAGCAGGTTTTTAAGGCCAATCCTGACCACGGAGGCGAACCCTACTGCGTCGTCATACCTCCACCCAACGTCACGGGCAGCCTGCACATGGGCCACGCCTTTGAAAATGCTCTGATTGACACCTTGGTGCGCTACCACCGCATGCTGGGCCGCA
>JACVRP010000188.1 GCA_014534385.1 Cyanobacteria bacterium Co-bin13 | reverse complement strand
GATCGGCTCTAGCATTCGGAAGCGCAAGGAGACACCTCTGGAATGGGTAAAGTAGTTGGCATCGACCTGGGCACCACCAATTCAGTTGTTTCAGTCATGGAAGGTGGCAAACCGGTTGTGATTGCCAACGCTGAAGGAATGCGAACAACGCCTTCAGTGGTGGCCTTTAGCAAGGAGGGAGAACGGCTCGTCGGCCAGATGGCCCGGCGACAGGCAGTGCTCAACCCGCAAAATACGTTTTACGGCGTCAAACGCTTCATGGGCCGTAAGTATGGAGAGCTGAGCCAAGAATCCAAGCAGGTGCCCTACACCATCCGGCGGGATGACATAGGCAACATCAAGATTCGCTGCCCCCGGCTAGAAAAAGACTTTGCCCCCGAAGAAGTCTCGGCGATGATTTTGCGGAAGCTGGCCGACGAAGCCAGCCGCTACCTGGGTCAGCCGGTGACAGGAGCCGTTATCACGGTGCCTGCTTACTTTAACGACGCCCAGCGGCAGGCCACCCGCAACGCAGGCCGCATCGCTGGCCTAGACGTCAAGCGCATCCTCAATGAGCCCACGGCAGCTTCTCTGGCCTATGGCCTCGATCAGAAATACAACCAGACCATTCTGGTGTTTGACCTGGGCGGCGGCACCTTTGATGTGTCTGTGCTGGATGTGGGCGATGGCGTCTTTGAAGTGCGCTCCACGGTGGGTGATACCCAGCTAGGCGGCACCAACTTTGATCAAAAGATCGTGGATTGGCTGGCCGAGCAGTTTCAGGAATCAGAAGGCATTGACCTGCGACGGCGAGATCGCCAAGCCCTGCAGCGCCTGACCGAGGCCGCCGAAAAAGCCAAGATCGAGCTTTCGGGCGTGGCTGTTACCGACATCAACCTGCCCTTTATTACCGCTACCGAAGACGGTCCCAAGCATTTAGATGCCCGCCTGACTCGGGCACAGTTTGAGGGGCTGTGTGGAGATCTGGTCAGCCGCTTGCGCGGACCTTTAAAGCAGGCTCTGTCAGACGCTGGCCTCACCCCCAACGACATTGATGAGGTCGTGCTGGTGGGCGGGGCTAGCCGCATGCCCATGGTGCAGGAACTGGTGCGCAGCTTTATCGGCATAGAGCCCAACCAAAACGTCAACCCCGACGAGGTGGTGGCGGTGGGGGCAGCCATTCAGGCCGGCATTCTCACCCAAGAAATTCAGGACATTCTGCTGCTGGATGTGACGCCCCTTTCCCTGGGCCTAGAAACCATCGGCGGCGTGATGAAGAAGCTGATTCCCCGCAACACCACGATTCCGGTGCGCCGCTCTGACGTGTTTTCGACCTCGGAGAACAACCAGACCTCGGTTGAGGTGCACGTGCTGCAGGGGGAGCGGGAAATGGCGGGGGATAACAAGTCCCTGGGCCGCTTTAAGCTGGTCGGCATTCCACCTGCCCCTCGGGGAGTGCCCCAGGTGCTTGTCTCCTTCGACATTGATGCCAACGGCATTCTGCAGGTGTCGGCGATGGACAAGACGACGGGCCGAGAGCAAAGCCTGACCGTACAGGGGGCAGCAGACCTGGCCGAGGAAGAAGTGCAGCGGATGATCCAGGAGGCAGAAGAGTTTGCCGACACCGACCGCCTGCAGCGAGAGCGCGTGGAGAAGCGCAACCGGGCCGAGGCCCTGACCTTCCAGGCAGAGCGCCTGCTGCGTGAGGTGGCGCTTGATTATGGCATGCAGTTTGCGCGCGATCGCCGACGCCGCATTGAGAGCCTGGTGCAGGAACTGCGGGAGTATCTAGAGCGCGGCGATGAGCGCGGCATTGATATCACCCAGGCCGAACTTCAAGACGAGCTGTACGACCTCAACCGCGAAGCCTACCTCTATGAGGAAGAGGACAAGGACGAAGGCGGTATTTTAGGGCAGATTGGCGGCACCCTAAAGCGCACCTTTGCCTTTGACGACGACGAACCCATTCGCGACTACGGCTACCAGGGGTCGTCTTCTTGGGGCAACTGGGACGACGGCTGGGACTATGACAATCGCAACCGCCCCTACAGCGCGCCCCAGCCCTCCTACCGAGACGAACCGCCGTACCGCTCCGAGCCTCCCTACCGCTCTGAGCCGCCCCGCCGCAGTTCGCCGCCCTACCGGGAAGACCGCTACCCTGAAAATCGCACCTGGGATGATCGCCCCACCGATCGGGGATACTCCGAAGACTACCGTCGGGAGGATCGTCGAGAGGCCCCACCTGCGGATCGAGGCTACTCTGATGCTTATCGCCCAGAGGAGCGGCGGCCTGAGCGACCGCAAGACCCCGCACCTCGCCAGGATGCCCGTAACGGTGATAGCCGACCCGAGGCGCGACCGGCTGAACGGCGCGACGGCAGACCGGCCCCAGAGGGCTATCGCAACCCCAACGGCTACTCCCCGCCTAGCCGTCCTGCGCCTGCCGAGGATGCTCCCCCGCCTCGACGTCGCTACGACAGCGAAGACTGGGGTGACGACGACGAGTGGTTTTAAGCTCAGGGGCAGGGATGGTTTACAACCTGCCCCACCCATCCTTAATCCTTCATCTTTGATTGCTTTTTAATGCAGAACTTTCGGAACTACTACGAGATTCTGGGAGTTTCCCGAGACGCGACCTTTGACGAGATCAAGCGGGCTTATCGGCAGCTGGCTCGCCGGTATCACCCTGACATGAACCCAGGGGATAAGTCAGCCGAGGAGAAGTTTAAGCTTCTGGGAGAAGCCTACAACGTTCTATCCGACACTGAGAAGCGATCGCAATATGAGCAGTTCAGCCAGTTCTGGAAGCAAAAGGGCTTTCAGGGAGATCGCTTTAGCCGGGCCAAGCCCGCAGAAGATCGCACCAATGGGCGCAACCCGCTCGAAAATCTCGACTTTGGCGAGTTTCCCGACTTCAATAACTTTGTCGATCAGCTGCTGAACCGCCGCCGCGAATCGGCCTCTCAGCGCGAAGCGACGGCCCGACGGGAACCGGCTTGGCGCGAACCGGCTGAAGAGGTTGCGGCTGCATCTCCTCGGGCTGAAGCTGACGTTCGAGCGAGTCGCCCGAAGACTGCCTACACCCCCCCCTCACGAGGGGATCGCCGTGATGCCGAAGCCAACCTCACCATTCCCCTAGGGCGGGCTTTTGCGGGTGGCCGAGAGCGCATTCGCCTGGAAGATGGCCGCTCCCTGGAGGTCAATATGCCAGCGGGTATGGTCACGGGGCAGCGGATTCGGCTGAAGGGTCAGGGCATTGGCGGCGGTAACCTCTATCTGCGAATTGAGGTTGAGCCGCATCCTTTCTTTAGCCTGCAGGGCAACGATGTCTTTTGCCGCCTGCCCCTGACGCCCAGTGAGGCAGCCCTGGGGGGCACCATTGAGGTACCCACCCTAGATGGCTTGGTGCGAATGACGATTCCGGCGGGCGTTCAGCCCAGGCAGCGGCTGCGGCTGTCGGGCAAGGGCTATCCCATAGGCCGAGAGCGCCGGGGTGACCAGATCATTGAGGTGGAGGTCGTTGTGCCCAGTGTGCTGAGCGATCGCGAAAAGGCGCTCTATGCCGAACTGCGAGAGATGGAAACGCTCAACCCCAGAGCCGATTTGCCGGTTTAGTGCTTAGCTCTGGTGTGGTTAGCCCCCTGCAGCTGGCCCTAGGAAACAATCGGGCTGCCGTGATGATGCACTAGGTACCACTGTCCGCCCATCCGTTCAAAGAAATTAGTGGCCATCGACTGTGCTTCTAGGCGACGGCCGTTGCTGACTTGCAGAATGGTCTCGATCAGCACTACGTAGGCCACATCGCCGCTGCTTTCAACGCTGATGATATCGGTCTCGATCTCTAGGTAGCGGGTACTCTTGAAGATCTGCTCCCAGGAGTGGCGGATTGCCTCCCAGCCCTTCAGAGCTTTGCGCCCTGGATGGATGCAGAGACTGTCTATGCTTTTAGACCAAGCTGCTGTCATGGCTTCCAGGTCTTTCTTTTCAAAGGCCCGATAGAAGCGGTCATTCGCTGCCAGAATGGCTTCCCGATCACCAGCCATTGAAGTCCTCGCTGATAAGATACAGAGACGTTCTTTCGTAAGGGTATCCTGAGCATGCCTATACCTGTTGGTCGGTCTGTCCACTCTAGGAGTTCAGGGACAACGCATGCTGCAACTTGATAACCTCTGCAAGCACTATGGCAAGCGCCCGATTTTGCAGAATTTGAGTTTAACGATTCAAGCAGGGGAAATCTACGGCCTGCTGGGTCCAAATGGTGCCGGAAAGACAACGACGATCAACCTGATTTGCGGGCTGCTAGAGGCAGACTCTGGCGCTGTTTACATCAATGGGCGGCAGGCTGGCAATGCGACCAAGGCTTTGCTGGGCGTCATGCCGCAGGAAAACCTGCTTTATCGGGGTCTGACCTGTGAAGAGAACCTGGCGTTTTTTGGGCGTATTTACGGGCTGTCTCGGCGGGAGCGCCAGACGCAGATTGAGCGCTGCTTGGGGCTGGTCAATCTGTTAGAGCGAGCTAAAACCCCGGTGGAAAGGCTCAGTGGTGGCATGCAGCGCCGCCTCAGCCTGGCGGTAGCAATGATGCATCGACCCAAGCTGCTGATTTTAGATGAACCCACAACCGGCCTTGATATCGAAGCCCGCTATGAGGTTTGGTCACTGATCCGCAGCTTCAAGCAGTCAGGGGTGACGGTGCTTTTGACCACGCACCTGCTAGATGAGGTAGAACGGCTGTGCCACCGCATCGGCATTATCAAGCAGGGACAGCTGCTGGCTGAAGGCAGCCTGGCAGAACTGCGCCAGCGAATTCCGGCCCAGGAAGTCGTCACCGTTGAAACAGATGACCCAGAAGGTGCGATCGCACGCGCCCACCTCCATGGCTTTACCCCCCGCCACTACGGCTCTGATCTCGCCTTTTGGATACCCGAACACCTGGAGCTGAAAGACCTGCTAGACCGCTTTGAGGGCCTCTCACTAAACTCGATTTCGCGCCATCCGGTGCGGCTAGAGCATATCTATTTGGAGGTAACCAAAAATGCGATCGCCTACGATCAGCCGCTGCCAGCCTAAAGCTTGAGTTGGGTAGGGTGTGTTGTCGCCTTGGCGCAACGCACCGGCTCTTTAAAGGAAGCTGTTCTCTAAGAGAAGCTGTTCGCTACAAAACTAGGTGCGTCACGCGCTGCGATGACGCACCCTACTACATTGTCTAAAGGTTGGGTTTTCGCTTCGTACTGCTGAGCAGCGGCAGGCTACGACCCAGCCTAGAGTCTACAGCTCGGCTAGCACCTCACGGGCAGCGGCAATCGTTTTTTCAACGTCTGCCTCGGTGTGGGCCAGCGAGGTAAACCCAGCCTCAAACTGAGAGGGAGCCAGGTAAACGCCCCGCTCCAGCATGCCCCGATGGAAGCGGCTGAACTTAGTCAGGTCAGAGCGCTTGGCATCGTCGTAGTTATGCACCGGCCCTGCCTGGAAGAAGAAGCCAAACATAGCGCTGACGCTGCCGCCATAGACCTCATGGCCCGTATCGCGAGCTGCCTGCAGCAGGCCATCAATTAGCTTGCGGGTGATGGCCTCTAGCTGCTCATAGGTGCCAGGGCGCTGCAGCAGCTCCAGGGTTTTGATGCCAGCGGTCATTGCCAGGGGGTTGCCAGAGAGGGTGCCCGCCTGGTAAACCGGACCTGCTGGAGCAATCATTTCCATAATGTCGCGTCGCCCGCCGTAGGCCCCAACGGGCAGACCGCCGCCGATAATTTTGCCCAAGGTCGTCAGGTCTGGGGTAACGCCAAATTTCTCCTGTACACCGCCGTAGGCAATGCGGAACCCGGTCATCACCTCATCGAAGACCAGCAGCGCGTCATTTTCCTGGGTCAGCTCCCGCAGCCCTTCTAGGAAACCGGCATCGGGCACGATAAAGCCAGAGTTGCCGACAATCGGCTCCAAAATTACCCCGGCAATTTCGCCTTTGTTCTCCTCAAAGAGCGCTTTTACGGCTTCTAAATCGTTGTAGGGAGCCGTCAAGGTATCGCTGGTGGAGGATTTGGGCACCCCAGGAGAGTCGGGCAGACCCAAGGTAGCAACGCCCGATCCGGCCTGCACCAGGAACATATCGGCGTGGCCGTGGTAGCAGCCAGCAAATTTGATGATCTTGTTGCGATCGGTAAAGGCCCGCATCACTCGCAGCACGGCCATACAGGCTTCGGTGCCAGAGTTAACAAAGCGCACCATCTCAATGCTGGGAACAGCCTGGATCACCATTTCAGCCAGGACATTCTCCAGGTAGCTGGGCGCGCCAAAGCTGGTGCCTTTTTCCAGGGCCGCTGCTAAGGCCTGATTGACTTCGGGGTGAGCGTGGCCGCAGATTGCCGGACCCCAGGTGCCAACGTAGTCGATGTACTGGTTGCCGTCTACATCCCAGACGTAGGCTCCCTTAACCCGGTCGAAGACGATAGGCTGCCCGCCCACCGATTTAAACGCCCGCACCGGAGAGTTCACTCCACCCGGCATCAGATTTTGGGCTGCCGAAAAAATCTCTTGTGATTTGGTCGTGTTAAATGAGGTCGTACTCACCAAAGCGTTTTCCTCTCTGTACCTGCAAAAGCCAGCAACGAATGACTAGGGGCCAAGCAATCACTGCCCAAAATTGGCCGTAATCATTATCCTATCGATTAGGTTAAGCAAATCCCGCCGCATGTTAAGGAATGTAGCGACGCGACGCGAATATGCGATTAGGAGAATCGTCTTGCCGAGTGAGCCTGCCTGCCGAAAGCAATAACTGGGCGACTTCTTGTGGATAGGCATCTTGCCTGTCCCCGATGTGGAACGGGCAGGATGCCCGTTCCACAAGAGAATTGCCTGAATTGCTGGAGCTAAAGGGATACGATGTCAGGCTTTAGCGCCGGAAATACTGCAGGTGGCCGTCTCGGAGCTGCACAACCGGGTTATTGGACATACGCACCAGCTGTTCGTCGTGGGTGGTGACGATCACGGTGATGCCGATGGAGTTGAGCTTTTTGAGAATCTTGATCACCTGGAAGGAATTGTCAGGATCCAGGTTGCCGGTGGGCTCATCGGCCAGCAGGAGGGGCGGGGTGCTGACTACGGCGCGGGCAATGCTGACCCGCTGCTGCTCGCCCCCAGAAAGTTCGTCAGGAAAGCACTGGGCCTTGCCCTGGAGCCCAACCATCTTTAGGGTGGGCCAGAGGCGGCGATGGATTTCCTTTCGGGTAAAGCCTTGAGCCCATAGAACAAAGGCCACATTCTCCGCTACGGTGCGGCGGGGAATCAGCTTGTAG
>JACVRP010000418.1 GCA_014534385.1 Cyanobacteria bacterium Co-bin13 | reverse complement strand
CATGATGGCCAAGTCTTCATCAGCGCTCAGGCCAAACAGCGCCATTACCTGATCCACCATTTCCCGGTGCTGGCCGGTCAAGACGACGTGGGTTTGAAATTCGGAGGCCTGCTGAAATGCCTGAATTACCGGGGCCAGCTTGATGGCCTCAGGGCGAGTTCCTAGGGTGATGCAGATACGGTTGGGCGCGTCAGACATAGGGAGTGAATTCAGATCACGAGCAGGGCAATCTGGCACAAACTGGCCTGGACGGGTCAGCTTATCTATGATTGCACGCGATGACAATCTCTGTTCAGGAACTGCCACTGGGGAAACACCCTCTGTCAAAATGGGCAGTAAGGTTTCACTTCCCCGGCTAAGGCTATGACTCAGACGATCCTGCTCACCGATCTGGTGGTCCAGACCCTTGATTTATCTCCTGCGATCGCAGTCATTGAACCGCTCCTCAAGTCAGGCGATTTGCTGGAGCAGGACGCAACTTTAGCATTCAAGATTGACGTTACCCGCGACCCCATGGATCCGCGCGAGCTTTCTGAGATTCCTGAGGTGCGGCTCTGGTTCATTCGACTAGACAGCCGCTACCCCTGGCTACCCCTGGTCCTAGATTGGGAAGCCGGGGAACTGGGCCGCTACGCAGCGATGCTGGTGCCCCACCAGTTCAGCCCCAGCGAAGGGGTGCGCTACAACCCAGAGGCGCTTGAGATCTTTGTGATGCAGAAAATTTTTGCCATTTCCCAATGGCTCAACCAGCAGGGGCACACCAGCCGCACCAAGCTCAAGTTCATGACTCAGATGCTGGGCTATGAGATCGACGACGATCTGTTTGAGCTGCTGCGATCTTAGCCCCTTGGCTGCACCCAGATGGGCATGCCAACCCTTGCCTGAAACCGCTGCTCAGCACTGCCGCCGTTGACCGAAATTTCCAGCCAGCCATGACTGCCGATCAGGGCCAGGGGCTGACCTGGTAACACGTCGCCGTAGGTTTGGGCGCTAGGCAGAACGTGTTCCCCTAGCTGGGCCTGCCACGGTTCAGAAGGCAGGTGCTCGGGGGTTAGATTGGTGATCAGGTTGCCGAAGCGATCGCAATGCTGCACGCTCCCTCTCACCCGATCTCCCTCCTGAACAACAGCCGGGATCTCCAGCACCGTGAGGGATTTCAGCTCAATGGGATCACCCAGAGCTGAAATCGGCACTCCCTTAGCCAGGTGCGCCGCGACTGGGGCAAAAATGTCTCGCCCATGAAACGTGGTGCTGGGCCTGCCCGTTCTCCAGTAATCGGTTTGGGTTAATGAGACCCCAGCGATCCCAGGGCGGGTTGCCAGGATACCGCTGAAGATGCCGTTATCTGGCCCCACTAGCATCCCCTCCTCCGTTTGAATCACCACCCCGCGCCGGGCCGTACCCACCCCCGGATCAACCACAGCAACGTGAATCGTTCCCGCAGGGAAGTAAGGATAGGCCGTGAGCAGGTTAAACCGAGCCGCCAGCAAATCCTGAGGCGAGAGGTCGTGGGTTAAATCGATCACCCGTGCTTGGGGGCAAATCTGCGCAATTACGCCCTTCATAATGCCAACGTAGGCATCCTGAGTGCCAAAGTCGGTCAGGAGCGTGATCAGGGGGGCAGGGGCCATAAAGTTCAATGATTTCAGTTCTCTAGGGAAGTTTACTCAAGGTAAGTTGGGCGGCCTGGTTGAGCGTGCTGCTTAACATACTCGTAAATGGCGATAGCG
Organism: Cyanobacteria bacterium Co-bin13; assembly: GCA_014534385.1. Classification (GTDB taxonomy): domain Bacteria; phylum Cyanobacteriota; class Cyanobacteriia; order Phormidesmidales; family Phormidesmidaceae; genus JACVSF01. Next base: position 1,821 of record JACVRP010000418.1, on the reverse strand, counting down.
GCGGCAGTGTGGACATTGAGAGACTCCACCTGGCCGAATTGAGGAATTGCGATCGCGCCCATAGGCCGGTCTCCGCCCCTCTCGTCAGCAGGCTGCTCTCTTGCCGCCGCACCAGCCTTCACGGTCTGTCCTGGCTGAGCCCTGCCCTCGACACACAGTGCCATGATCTCGTCAGGAATGCCCGTCAACTCCCGCCCCAGGATCAGCGCCGTTTTTCTGGGAAAGGCAAACTCGGTCAAGCAGCAAGCCTGGGCATGGGGCGTCAGAGCCAAAACTGCGTAGCCCAACTGTTGCTGGGATCGGATCCACTGGCCCACCGCAGCCGGGGAACACGCCTCCAGCGGCTGCCAGTGCTGGGCAGAGACCGCCAGCTTACGAAACTCCCAGTCCTGTGCGATCGCAAGATCCGGCAACACCAGCGACTCCAGCCGAAACACCTCAGCAGTACGACACAGCGCCCCCAGGTTCATGGGGTTCTCCACCAGTGCAGCACAAATTTTCAGAGCGTGACGGGGTTGGTTGAGGCTGCGACTGCCTGCCTGGCCCCGTCTCTGCCCCTTTTGACTGCCCGCTTGGGAGCTAGATTGGTGCATACCCGTTATCCCGTCATTTCCTGACAGTACTCCCTAGCAGTGGTGAGACGCAAAATCTGCGCTGCCAGGTAACTGGCTAGCTCGTTAGGCTAAAGGCAAAGGGCGAAAGCGACAAAAGCGCCATAGCGCCGTCCTCTGCCCTCAATGTCTAGAGTAAACACAAACCATTCCTCCACAGCCCCTATGAAATTTCTCGTCATCCAGCATTTGGTGGTTGAAGGCTTCGGTATTTTTAATCAGCTCTGCCGGAAAGCTGGCATCGACCTTGATGTCGTTCAAATCGAGAACGGAGATGCCCTGCCTGACCTCGCACCCTACGCTGCACTTTGGGTGATGGGCGGCCCTATGAACGTCGATCAAGAGGCCCAATACCCCTGGCTAGTTCAGGAAAAAGCCTTGATTCGTCAGGCCGTAGCGCTGCGAAAACCCTACCTCGGCATTTGCCTGGGGGCTCAGCTATTAGCCGATGCACTTGGAGGCGACGTGGGGGCAATGTCTGCTGCTGAGGTAGGCGTTCTCCCTATCACCTTGACCCCCAAGGGCTGGGATCACCCGCTGCTGCGAGGGTTAGCGCTCACAACTCCTGTTTTGCAGTGGCATGGGTACGAGATCAAGCGGTTGCCCGATCAAAGTACTCTGCTGGCTTCTTCTAAAGCCTGCCCGGTGCAGGGCTTTGCCATTGAAGACTTTGCCTTTGGGCTCCAGTTTCACCCCGAGGTGACCGCCTTGGTAATGGAGTCTTGGCTCTCGGTACCGGAATATGCTGCCGAGCTGCGGGAGAAACTTGGCTCAACCGCCTGCGAGGACTTGCAGGCAGCTGTGGTTGCCCACCTACCGACCTTTGAGACCAATGCGCGGCTCCTGTTTGAGAATTTTCTGGCAATCGTCAGATCCAGCCAGCAATCTCCATCATTTGCTTCTCTTTCTTAGGGAGAAGGCAGATTAGAGCCAAAATCTGTACCTTGGTTCTATTAGCGGTGGGATCCAAAGGGGAGCTTCAGGGCCCTCTAGGAATCCCAACTTTGTTTTGTCTGTGTACAGGCTGCGTTTGGGAATGACTTATGAGACTGACCTCCCGTTTGCTGCTGCTGTGTCTGCCGTTGGGTTTATTGGTCGCCTGTGACGCTTCCCCCACAGGACAGGAAGCCCCCCAGACCCCGCCTCCAGCAACAACCCAAGAGTCAGATACATCCGTTGTTCCCCAAGTTGCCTTTGAGGACATCAGCTT
>JACVRP010000244.1 GCA_014534385.1 Cyanobacteria bacterium Co-bin13 | reverse complement strand
CTGGAGCCCTGATCTAGCGGCTCAAATTAACCTTCACCAACAGCGGCTGCAGGCCATTGTGGAGCAGATTAACGATCTCTCAGACCGGCAGGAGCGGGCAATGCTGGAAATGAAGGCCGTAGCTGAACGGCTGGATTTAGAACAGCGCCGTCAGCAGCGCTACGAGGCCCAGGCCGGTTTGGCCCAGTCTATTCCCCTGGTCATTAACTATGAGGGGGCCATTGTGGCTGCGGCTGAACAGGATGACCAGGGCAACGTAGTCTTGACCTACCGCACAGCGGATCTGCATCAGGCAGATCGCGATGCTACTCATCTGGCGCAAACCTTGCGCGATCGCAATCAGCCCCGGTTCAGGTCTCCCCAACGGTTTGCCCAAGAGCCGGGTCTATCAACCCTATTAGCCGAACCGCTAAGCACCCTCAGCGGGCTCTGGCAATGGGGCTGCGATCTAGCCGATCAGGGCTGGCAGCAGATTATGGCCGCCAGTTCGTCTACCCACCGGCAGCGACCCTCATTCTCCTTACTAGACGGGGTTATCTGGTTTGGCGGTGGGGTGATCAGTCGGCTGGCCCTAAATCTGGTGCTAGCAGCATACCCCGGCCTCTGGTCTCTGGCAGTGGCTGCTGTAACTGGCATGACTGCCTATGCACTCTACCGGGCCACCCTGGCTCCTCGCCTAGAGTTCGGGCTTGCTTACCGTGTCCTGCTGGCCGTTGGCGGCCTGATCATTGGTGGGCGGCTTTTCTAAATTTTTAGAGCTTTTCTGGGGTTTTTACCAACCCCAACCCAGCCCAACCCTAAAACCAGCTCACCCTATTCCCGGAAGGAGAAAAGCTTATGGTATCTGCTCGTCACCCTGCTCCCAGTTCTCCCAACTCTCCCGTTAAGCCCCTGCTGGCAGGCGGCCTGATCTTTGCAGTTTTGGGGCTGATGTTTGATTTTCAGGGAATGCGAAGCCTGATCACGCCAGTTCAGAAGGTTCACGCCGGGGAGTGCGAGGCCATTGTCCAAACCGAGGCCCAACTCAGCCGAGAGCAGTTAGCCCAGCTGCTGATCATTCCGGAGCGCGATACGAAGGAGCGGGTGCGGCAGATCGTTTCTGAACCCTACTGCCGTCTCCCTGAGCTAAACGTCAGATCGGGTGTGGTGGCGGAACGGGAGGCCTACCCGCTAGCCTTTGACCCTTCAACTCAGCTGGTCATTCTCTATGAGAACGACGAGTACGCAGGCTATCGATTCAGCTTTGAATAGGGCGCTATGAGGGTTCTACGATGGCTCCAACAGGTTTTCTCCAACTCCCGCCGCCAGCGACTCCAGTTCTGGTGGCGCGTGGCGGGCCTGGGGCTGCTTTGGGGCTGGGCAGTTACCGTCGGCGGCTGTCGTACGTCTACCCCTGCCCCACGCCAGGTGACCCTGCAGCAGTCTTGGGAGCTAGAGCCTGGAGATGTCGTTAGCGGATACCTGGTCACAGCCAGTCTGGGAGACATTTCTATCTACCTCAAGGGCCATACTCTGCGCGCCCCCTTTTCTGGAGACATTGAACCAGCAGCAGCGGGGGTCAACTGTATCTACTTCTCAACGCCTGAGATTCCGGCCTACCTGTTTCGCTTTTGCGGTTTGCGTCGCCCGAACTTAGGCCCAATCGCCCTGGGTGAAGTTATGGGGTCGGGGGAGTATGTTCACTTCGCCACCCTACGACGCCAGCCAGACGGCACCTGGGCTATTGTCGAACCCTCTAGCAATGTTTTGGAGCGGGCCTTGCAGTCTCGCTGATACCTCTTAATCTCCATACCCCCTTGTCCTCACGCCCCTAACCGCCCCTAACGTTATGAGACGGTCTCCTTTTTTGCTGGCAACCAGTGCCCTTCTCACCCTGCTAGGCCAATCGGCAGCTCGTGCCGAAGAGGTCGCCCTTACCTTTGATCTGCCTGGGGCTCGCCCCACTCAGCCAGCCCCAGCCCCAACCCCGGCCCCAGCTGCTAACCCTGAAGAATCCCCAATTACGGCCAGCAGTGCCACCCCCGAGGGCGTTATGCCCTTGCCGGTTCCGGCGGCAGCAGCCAATCCACCGGTTTCTCGTTCTGGAACAGGTACCCTGCCCAGCGGCACCTACGGTGGGGGAGATGCGATCGCAATGGCAGACCAGACCAATGCTGCCAGCCTTCTGCCGCCACCGCCGCCGCTGCCCGAAACGTTAACGGCATCCGTTGCCCCGATCGAGCCCGCTGCTCCAACCGCCCCAGATCAGCCCGAACCAGCTTTAGCAGCGGCCCCTGCAGCCCCTGATCTGATTGCCCTAGACTTTGGCATTGGCCCCAGTGCTGCAGAACTGGCCATCGCCACGGCTAAAGCCGAGCCTTCCAAGCCTGCCCTCATGCTATCAAAGCAGCCCCTGCTATCTATGTTTGAAGGCGGCTCAAATTCTCTGGTAGCAAGGACTGTGGGCAGCGCTGAAGGAACGCGCACAGCCGAAGGCCAGCGCACATCGGCCTATTTCGGTCACGTTGATCCAGGTAACGGAGTTTGGAATCTAGGCACCTTCTCGTACCAGCATGGCGCAAACACCCCCGAGGAAGCCGACGTGCGGCAGCTGCAGCGGCTCCAGGCCCAGACAGCAGTCATCCAGCAAAAAGCCCTAGACCACGGCCTAGAGCTCTCCCTCCAGGAAACTCTCAACGGCATTGATCTAGCCAACCAGGCTCCTCTAGCAGCTCTGGGCCGAGGCAGCTATGTCGATTGGCTAGCCCAGGCCCGCAAGATGGGCATGTCGGGTGACGAAGCCATTGTTTGGGCCAGGACTCGTGCCTTTTTAGATCCTGATACCCAACGGTGGAACGCCCCAGGTCTAGGCAATAACGTTTACAGCATTAGCCGGGACCAGGAGCGGCGAATGCTAGCGATTGCCCGTGCCTTGGATAACTACCAAGAACAAAATCCTGCCCCACCCAAGGAAACCTTAACCGCCACCGCTTCAGCAGCCGATCTGCCCGCTGGGGCTGCTGCTACCCCTGCAGCCCCAGCGGAAACCGTGGACACGATCTTTCATCTCGATCTAGAGCCTGCCGCCCCGGCCCAACCGGCTGCCCCCGCTGAGTGGAGCATTGCTCCAGGTTTAGCCGCCCCTAGTGAGGCTGACCCAGCTGACCCTGTCGTTCCGGCCACGCCTGAACCTGACCCCAATGCGCCAGCCGAACCGACTGCCGAGGTCGTCCGAGAAGGCGCACAAACCCTTGAAACCGAACCGCCCTCAGCAAGTGAACCGATAACCCTGAGTTCGCCGGATACCCCCATTTCTTTCCAAGCGCCCGCACCCAAAGGGGACGGGGTTGGAGCCACTCCTGAAACAGCCGTTTACCTACCAGCAGCCCAAACACCTGACCCGTCTCTTCAGAGTGCAGCTCCCCTAACGAACCTGGCCGATCTCCTGTTTCAGATCAACACATGAGCTGTGCCGCAACCCGTCACCTTTAGAAGGTCGCAAGCAGGTTTGAAAATTCTAAGCTAAAGTGGTACTGAGTATGGTTTAATTCAAAGGCCATACTTGCACTTAGCTGAACAGTGACCTCCGATTCTTCGCCATCGAGAAATCCCTGCCGCTGTTCATCGTTGGAGGCGCTTTACCCATCCCAAGCTCTGATACTTTAGTAACACTAGTAACACTCACTTGAGTGAGTTTGCTAGCGTTTAACCTAGGGCCTGAATTCGGGTAAGTACCTTCGCTTAATGTTTCCACCGGCTCGGAGTGTGAGACCCATGCAAGACAAGGCTGTTGTCACTAAGCCTATTCGTTCTCTCGATGACGCTATTGAGCGGTGCCAAACGTTGGGCATGCGCCTTAGTCGGCAGCGTCGCTACATTTTAGAACTGCTCTGGCAGGAACAGGAGCACCTGTCTGCCCGAGAGATTTACGACCGGCTAAATCGTCAGGGCCGGGAAATTGGGCATACCTCGGTCTACCAGAATCTAGAAGCGCTTTCTGAGCAGGGAGTTATTGAGTGCCTTGAGCGCTCAGACGGTCGGCTCTACGGACACATTAGCGACTCCCACAGCCACGTCAACTGTCTAGACTCGCAGCGCATTATCGATATCAATGTCGAACTGCCAGAGGAGCTGATCCGACAGGTTGAAGCTCAAACAGGCATTAAGATCACTGAGTACCGCATTGACTTCTTTGGCGTTCAGACCGCTACAGCCGAGCCAAAGCAGTAAGCCTGTCTCAGCAATTTTTTCTACAGCAGCTGTCTATGGGGTTGCCCCTGTAGAGCCACGGTAGGGCTCTGCCCTGATAGACAGCTGCTGTAGTCTCTTTTACATAGAAACTTCACTTAAAAACATCTCGGGTGAAGAGATACAGGACTGTCCCAAAAACCAGTGCTGCGATCGCTAAATCCATGGACCGTGCCTCCAATACAGACTAAACCCTGACGGCTCCCTGCCCTATTTTTGCCGAGCTGTCTTACTACCTAGGCTACATCAATCAATTTGTTTAAAGATCCCTCCATTTGGGATCCTCTTTAAGGATTTGACTAACCAAAAAGAGGAATTCTTGAACTATCCGGACTGCTGCTGGGGCCGTTTGTACTCTATCCAAGGACCATTCGGCAACTTTTCTGGGCAATTGCTGTCTTGCTTTAAGGGAACGTCATTTGCGCCCGGTCCCCTGTGTGGTCAGGGGTTTCTCCCTTAGGAATAGCTCCAGCTGTACCCCTGAACTTGAGAATATAGATCAGTTGTTTGCCTGGGTAGCGGTGGATCTTTGGCTAAGATTGCGGTCCGCATTTCTTAGAAAAAACCCTTCCAATCCACAACCGCTAGATCCATTCCTTCAAACGGACTCACTAAACGGACTAAAGCATGAAGTTGAACCGCGTTTTTTCAGCAGGACTGTTGGGGGCGTGTCTAGCCTCTGTGGCCTTGCCCGCTCTAGCTCGGCCTCAAATTGCTAGCGGCGATCGACTGTTAAATACAGATTTTCAGGGTTGTCTGTCTCGGGCCGACCGCTTCGTTGCCGGACTGAGCGTAGAAACAGATAGTGGCGAAATTGATCGAACCGGCTATTTTGAGGACGGCACCTTCCGCATCCTCTGCTACGGCACAGGCACCGAAAGTATGGTGATTGTATTTGCCACTCACAACGATTCGGCAGACGTGGCTACCAGTTTTGTGCAGCTTGCCCTAGAGGAGCTATCCCGCAACTAGGCAACCTTACCTAGCCTTGCAGCCCTAAAAATCGTGGGTGAGAATGGCCTCTCCACGCCGATAAATCTCCTGGGCATAGTCAGTCCAGGTGCCCTGCCCCCAGTAGCGAAAGCAGCTGGTCTGCAGCAGCAGACTGTGGATCAGGGCATTGGTGTAGCGGTACTGCCGCTCTAGGGGATCACCTGGGGTAGGGGCGGCTTGCTGCATAGTCTGGTGGAAGCGGGCACTCAGACGCTCCATTGGCCCCAGCACGTTGGTGTAGCCAGCTACCCAGCTTCTATCGCTGGTCCAAGAGCCCCCTTCCATGTGAAAGGCGGGCTCTTGCTGCTGTAAAGCTGCGATCGCACCTTCCACCGCCTCCCCAGGGTTTGCCTCCAGGTGTTGCCAGAGCCGGTGCTGCCCAACCGGCTGACAGCGGGGCCAGTCAGCTGACTGACAACCAGCAGCGGCCAGCAGCTCCAGATACTCTGTGCCATTAAAGCCAACGGTACCCACTCGGCCACTGCCCTGCTGGCGCATCTCATGCCAGGCTCGCTTAAAGGCACTGGGAAACTCGTTCATCATGACACCGCCGTTTTCACCAT
>JACVRP010000265.1 GCA_014534385.1 Cyanobacteria bacterium Co-bin13 | reverse complement strand
GGCTCAATCCGGGCGGCATAGTTAACGTGGGTGCCGATGTAGTTGACCTGCCCCGTGAGCGGATTGAAGTTACGCATCACCGGCCCGGCGTGGAGCGAAATGCGCAGGTTCATATCCTTAGGCAGACCGACCTCAGCCCAGCCAATTGTCTGCATTAGATCGCACAGCTTGAGGGCAAACAGGCCCGCCTCCTGCACGCTGGCAAACACGCAGTAAAGCGCATCGCCCCAGGTATTTTGCATCAGCGGGGTGTGACAGGGCTGGATCGAGAGAGCCACTACCGCCTCCAGGAAGTGCTGCATAAAGACCATAATCTGGTCTTCTGAAAGCTGCGTATAGTGCACCACATCAGCAAACAGCAGCGCCCGAATCTCTCGCTGCGAACCAGGGCTAATGGCTTCTTTTACAGGGGCAGCAGCGGTGGGTGGTGGGGCAGCGGTCTCGGGCTGTAGGTTGACGGGCGCTAATTGCGATCGCAGCAGCGCCGCCAAATCGATAACTTCGACATGGTCTGACCACTGCTGCCAGTGGGCTACTGTGCTGGCTGTGCCGCCCAGGCCATCTCCCGGCTGGCCGTTCCACACTGAGAGCGGCACCAGGTCGGTCTGCAGCTGTTTCGCCCGAATTTGCGCCAGCCCGTGCAGCATCCGGTTGGAATATTCGTAGGTTAGCTGGTCTCCCTGGGGCTTGCAGTCCGACGCAATCACTACCTCACGCGCCTGGGCAATCACCTGCTCAAAGCGGCTAACCCAATTGCCTTCAGCCATCGTCTGCACCGAATCCTGCACAAAGTCAGCCTGGGGATAGGGCAGTACCACTGTGTACTCTCCGCCCACCTCACGAATCGCTTCTAGAAAGAGAATGTCGCTGCCACAGGCCGCTGAGGCAAAGCCTACCTGTCCTCGAAACTGCCGTAGCCGGGTTTTAATAGCCCCATAGACAGCAGCTTCTAAGCTGACCGGAAAGCGCGGCCAGGATCGATTTGGCTCATCAATACGGTGGCCGCAGAACACGACCACCCGAGGCACCTTCAGCCACTGGCGGAGCTGATCTGGATCGCCGCCAAAGTGCTGAATCAGCAGGGCTGCGTTGCGGTAGCTAGAGCACAAATCGCCAAAGCGGCCCTGCCCCACCGCTGCTGCCTGGCTATAGTAGGTTTCGGCAGCAGTCAAGTTGCCCAAAATTAGCTCTGCTTCACCCAGCGTTGCCAGCACCCAGTAGGGGTCTTTGCCCGTTTCTGTGGCTGCCAGCTGCTGCATGCCCTGGGCCCGCACGGCAGAGGCCAGGGCACGCGCCTGTTCCGCCTGCCCCATCACCGTTGCCATCGTGGCGGCATTAATGCCAGTCCAGAGGCTACCGCTGTTTTTGTAGGCCTGCAGATAGCGACTCCCCGCCAGGTGAAGCTGCTGTTGCCGCAGGTGGGGATCCTTTGCCTGCCGCGAGAGATCCTTGTGGGTGCGGGCTAACAGGCCCAGGGTTTGCTCATCTCCTTGCCCTGCGTTAACCAGCTTGATCAGCAGCTGATTGGCCGAGGTGGTGGCTCCGCTGCGGGCCAGGGCCAGGGCCACCATCTGCTGTAGCCGCAGGTGACTAGGCCACTGCTGCAGCCCGTCCGTCAAAATATCGTAGGCAATCAGCGGCTCTCCCATCTGCAGCAGGATATCGCCCAGAGTGCAGTAAGATTCGGGCGCAGCCTGTTGCCCCTTGAGCATCTCCCGCCGCAGCGACAGCAGCGAGGCTAGCTTGTCAGCCTGTTTTGTACCCGCAGCTTGGAGCTGAGGAATTGCGGTAGGCGGGCTGATTGGGCGGGGGGCTCCATGACGGCCTTCAAGGCGGTAGCCCAGGGCCAGGGCCACCTTCAAGTTATCTAGAAAGATCTGCCGCTTCTCCGCCTTGACTGCCCCCGGCAGGTTCTGAAAAGGCTGCAGATGAGGGTGGGTTTGATTGACCGGGTCAAACTGCAGGCCGTACTGCCAGCCCAGGTTGTATAAAGCCTGAATCCACTGGGCATGGCTGTGCTCTGCCAGCAACTCCACCAGCTCAAAATGTTCAGCAGTCAGAGTCACATCGTCCATAGAGCTGCGGTTAGTTTCAGTATTCACAGCGGGTTTCCTGGAGCAGAGCCATCCTTACCAGTTAAGTATCGCCTGTGTGGCGCAGGCGCTGGTACTGCCTACAGGGCTTGGAGCTTTCCTTCCGGATTGACTGGCAGCAGTGGAAGGTGACGCATTCGAGACAGCTCTATTGATCCCGCAATAGGGCGCACGCCTTGGGTTCACTGCCCCTAATTTGTGAGGAATTCCTGACAATAACAGCCCCTAGCTGCGGGGGGTTTCCTATTTAGGAATAAGTGAATGATTCGTAGTAGCGGCTACAAACTTGTCATAACAAACACCGCACACTGATTCTCAAGTTTGCGACATCTGGCTGAAGAAGTATTGCTCCAACCTCGCCTGCTGATTTCTAAGGAATAGGGTCCTTATGGTCTTTGAACTATCCCCGCTGGCGCAGATCTCCGTGGATGATTTGCCCGCATCAACCCAGTTTTTAGAAACGTTTGTAACGGAGTCTTACTATTACTGGGCCTCCGTTTTTATGCTCATCATTCACGTTGGTTTTTTAGCTTATGAGGGCGGCGCTTCTCGGGCTAAAAACGTACTGGCAACGATGCTGAAAAACCTGCTGACGCTGTCTACAGTCGGCCTCACGTTTTTCTTCTTCGGCTGGTGGGTGTACTGGGCATTTCCACTCTTTCCTTTTACGGGCGGCATTTTGGGTCCTTGGACCACAGCGCCCGCAGAGGGTGTGGTGGCTGATCTGCTGCCGCTGGTGCAGGCTGCCTACCCTTGGTCAGAGGCCATGGGACCCAACATGTCAGACAACATCACGGGGGTTTTCTGGTTTGCCTTTTCCCTGTTTGCGATGACTGCCGCCTCGATTCTATCGGGAGCTGTGATTGAGCGAATTCGGGTCGGTGCTTACCTGGTGTTAGCAACTGTGCTGGGTAGCTTTGCCTGGGTGGTTGCTGCGGCCTGGGGCTGGAACTACTGGGGTTGGTTTACTACGACTCTGGGCTACCACGACTTCGGCTGCTCTGCGGTACTGCATGGGGTTTCTGGCTTCTTTGCTCTAGGTGTGCTGTTAAATCTTGGGCCTCGCATCGGCAAATACGATAGCAGCGGCAAGCCCCGCGCAATTTTGCCCCACAACCTGCCGCTGACGATGGTGGGGCTGATGCTGATTTTCGTTGGCTTCTACGCTTTTCTGGCGGCCTGCGTGATCTACAGCCCCGGCTTTGAGCGGGAGACCACAATTTACGACACGCCTATGACCCTAGCCTCGATTGCTGTCAGCACGACGCTGGCCCTATGCTCGGGCATTATGGGGGCCTACATCGGCTCTAAAGCTGACCCGTTCTACACCATCTCTGGCGGGCTGGCGGGCATTATCTCGGTCGGTGCGGGTTTGGATATCTATGCCCCTCAGCTGGTTATTCCCATCGCTTTCATTGGCGGTCTGACCATGCCGTGGGTGGGCCAGTGGATTGAAAAGCTTGGCATTGACGATGCGGTGGGAGCCTTTGCGGTACACGGTTATTGCGGTGTGCTGGGGGCTATGGCGCTGGGCGTGATGGGAACTGGCTACATTCAAGGCGATGGCTATCCGGCGATTGGCTTCTTTGGTCAGCTCATTCCGACCTTTGTGTGCACGATTATTCTGGGCTTTATCCCGGGCTACGGTGTAAGTTGGGTGCTCAAAAAGATGAACCTGCTGCGCGTCCCGGCTGCCGAGGAGTTAGAGGGCCTTGACCTGGGCGACTTTGGCATCACCGGCTACCCCGAATACTCAATTTTGCCGGGTGAAGAGCTTCCTATGGGCGCATCCGTTGAGCAGCACCGGGTATAGGTATTGGCTAGCGAATTTGTCGTTCTTCTGTTGCTTTTTTGAGGAGACTCGCCACTATGGCCAGCCCATTTCAGAACTATCAAGAGTATTACGAGGCTACCGGGCCAATCTATACCTTCTCTGATCGCCCTGTCGTAATTGCTCTGCTGCTGATTACCAGCGTCTTGATTTTCCTGTACTTCATCTACGCCTCTTTCAACATTCGCAAGGGTGAGTCGCAGGCTAAGAACCCCGTTATCTTAAGTATCTTGCTGGCGACGACGGCCTTTGCTGCAGCTGAGGCTATTTATCAGCAGGTCTCGGGTAAGCAGTCCACCACTCAGGCCCAGGTAGTCCAACCGGCTGAAGAGCGTCCCGCCGCTCAGCCGCTAGCGCTGCTAGGCATGGTCGGGCTGGGCGGGGCTGCTTCCCGTCGCGCGCGTGCGGGTCGTCGCTTAAAGCGGCTGTCTCGTAAGGACTGGCGCTAAACAGCCGGGTTCGTTTATCGGTCGCTATCTAGACTTCTGTGACGTGCGGTGGGCAGCCTTCTGAAGAGGCTGCCCTTTTTGTCACAAAGTTTTACACTACGAGAATGATCACCACCGAAAACTCTCTGCCCCTTCATCTGGTTATTTCTGAGCGGCTGCGAGACGATATTTTTAGTGGCCAGTACGCTGCCGGGGAACAGCTGCCCAGCGAGCACCAGCTGATGGAACAGTTTGGGGTGAGCCGGATTACGGTGCGGCGTGCGATCGCAAATCTAGTCCAGCAGGGGCTGGTCGAAGCCCAGCGCGGTCGTGGCGTATTTGTAAAGGCCCAGCACAAGGTCACCCGCTCCCTCTCCAACCCCCTAATCTTCTTTGACGAAGACATGGAGCGCCAGGGCACAACCGCCTCCATCCGCAGCCTTTCCTTTGAACTGGTGCCGCCACCGCTGGCCGTCAGTGACCGGCTCAAGCTTAAAACCACTGACCAGGTCTACTGCCAGAAGAAGGTGATTTTGACCGACGGCATTCCCGTTGCCATTGACATCACCTACATTCGAGTTGACATCGGCCAGACCTTCTCCCAAGAACTCCAGTCAAGCCTGATCTACCCCACCCTCGACAAAAACGGCGTCTCCATTGAGCGGGTCGAAGCCACCCTAGAGTGCACCCACGCCACCGTAGAACTCAGTGAGGCTCTAGAAATTCCCCTGGGGGCACCGCTGTTGGTGAATGGCTACACTGCCTTTACTGAGCACAACCAGCCCATTATCTGTGGCGAGACCCTGTCGCGAGGCGATCGGCTGACCTATTCGGTAGTGCTAACAAAGGGGAATTCAGTTTTGTGAGAAGGGGGGACACAAGGACGCGGAGAATTTAAGCTGCGGGGTCTTCACCGAATTCTTCCATCTCCCCCACCTTCCCTATCTTTCCCATCTCCTCTTCCCCGCGTCTCTGCCCGCTGTCTTCTGCCTAATGACTCGACCCGCGAAAAATCCGCTCAGATTGCCGCTGGGAAAGGCGAGAACCCCCTGGTAAATGGACTGGCACTTTTTCAGAGGCCTTGGCGGCTGTTTTAGCACCACTGTAGGATTCCTCTGGCGGCACTGTCATAG
>JACVRP010000342.1 GCA_014534385.1 Cyanobacteria bacterium Co-bin13 | reverse complement strand
GCTGATAACGGCGAAGGAGAGGCTATCGGCGCGCTCACTGGGGCCTGTTAACTCCCTGCCTGAGTCAGGGCCAGGCGTATTTTGGGGGGGCGAGACGGCTTGAGCCAGGTCTGCTTGGGCTGGGGTCAAGGCTGGCAGGGAAGGACTGGTCGCTTGCCCCAGCAGCACCATCAAGCTCAGTTCAATCACGGTGCCTAACCCTCAAAAAAGCTTTCAACATTTGATTTTAATAATTGCAGAGTTTGAGATATGACTGTTCGATCAGTGGGCCTGTTCCTGCAGTGAGATTTCTAGGCCCAGCAAAGTGAGCTTTACTAAAGGTCAGTGATCTCCTTCCTTCGGCTAAATCTTCTGTTAATCAGGCAAATTTAGCCCACTTACTTCGATTTCTGCTTTGATTTTCCTACCTGCTTAGGGCCTATGAATTTCGGCAATCTCTTCCTTATCTTTTTAGTTTTTTCATCGCTTCAGCCTGTGCTGCAGCGACGACTGGTCGAGTCTCGCCGCCTCAACGCCATCCGAATGCTGGAGCAGAAGCGCGGCAGTCGGGTGATTCTGCTGATCCACCGGCAGGAGTCGATTAGTCTACTCGGCATTCCCCTGTCTCGCTTTATCAACATTGAAGACTCTGAGCAAGTTCTGCGGGCCATTCGCCTGACGCCGCCAAACGTGCCGATTGACATCATTTTGCATACCCCTGGTGGCCTGGTGCTGGCGACCGAGCAAATTGCCCGCGCCCTGCTGCGCCACCCTTCGAAAGTGACAGTATTTATTCCCCACTATGCGATGAGCGGCGGCACCATGCTGGCAATGGCAGCTGATGAAATCGTGATGGATGAAAACGCCGTCCTTGGACCTGTAGACCCTCAGCTGGGCAACGTAGCGGCCGCCAGCGTGCTGCGGGTGCTGGAGGAAAAGCCGATTGAAAAGATTGACGACCAAACCATTGTTACGGCTGATGTGGCCCGCAAAGCCATAGCGCAGGTGCAGCGATTTGTGCGATCGCTCCTCGAAGACGCCATTCCCGAGCAGAAAATCCAGCCCGAAAATATTGATCACATCATTGAGCGCCTGACCACAGGCCAAGTAACCCACGACTATCCAGTTACCGTGGAAGAAGCCACAGAAATGGGGCTGCCGGTCACGGCGGGCCTACCTTTGGATATTTACAGCCTGATGGACCTCTACCCCCAGCCAATGACGGGACGACCCTCGGTGCAGTACATCCCCCTGCCCTACCAAAACCCGCCCCGCTCGCCCAGTCTGCCCGCACCTAAAGGCGAGGCTTAGGAGGCCTGTGGGGGCTCACAGGGTAGGCTTGAGCCGCCATACCAGCGCAGCGCCAAATCATTGAGCTGGTTTAGCACCCCCACCAGCTCCTGGCCTCGTTCTGTCAGGCCGTAGGTCACTTGAGGCGGAATGGTGGGTTCATGCTGCCGATAAATCAGGCCCTCTTGCTCCAGCATCCGCAGCCGCTCGGTCAGCACTTTGGTCGAAATTCCTTCAATCCGCCGCTTCAGCACGCCGAACCGGAGCGCCCCATCGGTAGAGAGCACCCACAGCAGATAGAGAGTCCACGGCCCCGACAAGATGGCCATTAAGGTGCCAACGGGGCAGGGGTTGGAATCTTTAGATAGACGCGGCATGGCAGCTACTGGAATTTTCGGAACGACTCAGGCAGTTACTTTGAGGTACCTACTTTACTTTGGTAAGTAGTTACTTTTAGTATCTATTCTAGATCGAATGTCCTTACTCCAGTAGATCCTATGACAACCGTTGCAATTGTCTACTTCTCGGGCTCGGGCCATACCCATTTGCTGGCTGAGGCGGTGGCTGAAGGCGTGAACCAGGTGCCAGGCGCGACTGCTCAGCTCCTGCGGATTACCGGTGAGCAAATTGTTGATGGCCGCTGGCAGGATGACGCCGTGATGGCTGCTCTGGCCCAGGCCGACGCCATTGTGTTTGGATCGCCGACCTACATGGGGGGCGTAGCTGCTCAGTTCAAAGCTTTTATAGATGGAGCTAGCTCCGCCTGGTTTGCGCAGCAGTGGAAGGATAAGGTTGCCGGTGGCTTTACCCACTCCGGCTCTTTGAGTGGAGACAAGCAGGGCACGCTGCTCTACCTGGCGATTAACGCAGCGCAGCACGGCATGGTGTGGGTCGGGGCAGGCGATTTGCCCAGCCATTACATTGGCAAAACCGATGGCGTTAACCGCTTAGGGTCTTTCCTGGGGATTATGGGCCAGAGCCCAATGACGATGGGTCAAGCTGAGGCAGCTTTGGACTCGGGTGACCGTTTGACAGCGCTTAGCTACGGCCAGCGCATTGCTCAGGCCGCACATCGGTGGAGCCGCCAACCGGTAGCTGTTTAATACGGATTCTTTTTGTTAGACCTGACTGAACTATGGCGGTCTGGGGCGCAGATCTCGCGCCCCTACTGGGGTGATTGCAAATAGGTCACAACAGCTTCGGCAATCTGTTCGTTACCGTTTTTGGCGATGGGTGTGTCTTTTCGGGGGGGCGACAGAGGTTGCGTTAAAAAGGCCCAGTCGCCCTCAAAAAACTCGGCTGGGGTCAAAACCTGGTGGTAGGCATGGTCTTGCATGGCGCTCACTAGGACTGGGGCCTCCGCGAAGCCTTCTCGGGTGAGGGTGATAATGGGCAGGTCTAATCGGCAGGCTTCAGAGAAGGTGCTAAAGCCGGGTTTGGAGACGACTCGGCTGCAGAGGGGCATAACATCGACGGGCCGAAACTGACGGTTGGGCACTTTGAACAGGTTGGGCAGATCGGGGGCCTGCTGATCAAAGGTCAAAAACTGCCAGTCAGGAAAATGGGCCAGGCCAGCGTAGGGAATTTTTTCGATGCCGAGGCCGCCAAAGGTGAGTAGGACAGTTGTTTCGGGCGGGGCTGTGAGGGACCAGCGCGATCGCAACTCTTCTACCCCATAGCGCGGGCTGCCCCCCGTCAGCCCCACATCTTCAATGACAGGAAACGCTGACATAGGCTCGTGGAAGGGCAGACGGAACATGCGATCGCACGCCCCAAACTGGTCTGCAATCCAGTTAGCAATGGCTTCAAATTCGTTGCCCCAGGGCCGGTAAATAAAGTCCCAGCCGAAGTTACTCATCATCCAGCAGGGCACCCCGGCCGCATGGGCAATGGCAACGGCCAGGGGTGGAATATCGGCTAACACCAGATCTACGCCTGATTCCTTTAGGAAAGCGGCTTCTGAGGCCACTAGCTCGGCCTCCGCCTGTTGAATCTCCTGGAGTTTGGCCAGGGTAGTTGGCTTGTCCATCGTCAGGCTGTCTGACTGCACTACTCCGATATCAAAAGCCCGCTGGCGGAGGGTAAAGTCTCCTGGCAGGTAAGTCTGAAACAGCCATTCTGGGGCCGTGGTAGCCAGGATAAGCTGGAGGTCTGGTAGGCGCTGCTGCACGGTGGCGGCAACGGCAGCAGCGCGGGTAGCGTGGCCAAAGCCGTGGTTCGTAATTGCCAGGTAGAGAGTCGGGCGGGCCATAGAAGCTCCTTAAAAAGCTAAAAAAAGACTCGCCCAGTGGACGAGTCTTTGCAGTAGTTAGCCTAACAGGGCTTAGATTTGGGGCACAAACTGCTCTTTCTCAGGCACTGCAGTGTACTCAGAGACGATCTGGCGGAACTCGTCGCCGTTAATCGTTTCCTTTTCAATCAGCAGGTCTACTAGCCGGTCGATCAGTGCCCGGTTGTCGCGGATGATCTGCTTAGCATTGTTGTAAGCGTGCTCTACGATAGAGCGCACCTGACCATCAATGCGAGAGGCAATTTCCTCGGAGTATTCCGAACGCTGCAGCCAGTCGCGGCCCAAGAAGACCTCTCCCTGGGAGCTTTCTAGAGACAGCGGCCCTAGGTCAGACATGCCAAAGCGGGTGACCATTTGCCGAGCCATGCCGGTGACCTGCTGCAGGTCGTTGCCTGCGCCAGTCGTTACTTCGGCATCGCCAAAGATAATGTCTTCAGCAGCTCGACCGCCCAACGCGCCAGCAATGCGGGCCAGGATTTGGGAGCGAGAAATCAGGGTTTGCTCTTCGGTAGGCGTAAACCAGGTGAGGCCCTGGGCCTGTCCCCGAGGAATCAGGGTGACCTTTTGCACGGGGTCGTGGGCCTTGATTAGGGTGCCGACAATGGCGTGGCCGATCTCGTGGTAGGCAATCAGTCGCTTGCTCTTGCTATCAACCAGGGGAGTGCCCTCCATCCCGGCGATCACCCGATCGACGGCATCGTCAACTTCGCTCATGGTGATCGCTTCCTTGCGGCGGCGGGCCGTGAGAATGGCGGCCTCGTTGAGCAAGTTAGCCAGGTCTGCGCCGGTAAAGCCGGGGGTACGACGTGCGATCGCATCTAGAGAAATTTCAGGGGCCAGCTTCTTATTGCGGGCATGTACCTCCAGAATTTCCAGGCGTCCTTTGATATCGGGCGGATCGACCGATATC
>JACVRP010000612.1 GCA_014534385.1 Cyanobacteria bacterium Co-bin13 | reverse complement strand
GGGTGGGAGGGTTTGGGGTGGGAGGGTGGATGGGTAGGGGAGCAGGGGGGCGGGGGAGCGGGGGATTAGGAGAGCGGGGGAGTTAGAGAAGTTCTATGGAGTATTGAGGTTAAACAGGGTATTTGAACGGCAAATCAGGGGTTTCAACCTGTACTGGCGATCATTGGAGATTGGAGAGATGTCTAATGATTGCCCCCTCCCCCCCTGCCTCATTCCCGCAGCGGCGACATCGCCAGTGCTCGTCCAACTCCTCGCATGACGGCGAACCAGGAGATCGCCAGCAGCAGGACCATAGCCAGACGGGGCAGCAGGCCGGGGGATAGGGCCAGCGCGTTGAAGAGGGCGTAGGACAAGACTGCGGCTAGCAGGCCTTTGCCGACTAGGCCTCTGGAGTGGCTATCTGGAAACTTGGTGAAGCCTAGTCCGTAGCCCCAAAAGCCGGACCAGAGGGCATGGCCAAGGGCTCCTAACAGCCCTCGAACGGCAAACAAATCGAGTACGGCCTGCAGCGGTGAGAGGGGCAGACCTGCTCCCGGTACGGTAACGCTGGCAATGGCGAAGTAGGTCAGCAACAGGACGACGATATTTTCTAAAGTGGCAAACCCCAGGCCCACGACGGCAGCAAAGATAATGCCGTCTACGGGTTCGTCGAATTCTGCTGAGTCGTAGACTCCCCAGCGCACCATGCAGTATTTTGCCAGCTCGGCCACAATTGGGACGATGGCAACGGCAACCCAAAAGCGGGGAAGGGGCAGCAGCCACTGAAGCAGCACCACGGGAACGGCTGCCAGCATCCCCAGCAGAAAGATTTTGAGAATCAGGCCACGCGGTTCAGGATTGAGCTTGTCGCGGGTGTAGAAAAACCAGAGCAAAAAGGCGATAGGGGCAATTGCTAAGGCAATAATACCGATGGCAGTACCCAGGGCATTCATGGGGCTGGACTCAGAAAAAGCTGTCTAGATAATACCTGTCTCGGTCAGTTTCAGCTTCAGCGCTAGGGGGGTGATTGGGGGATGGGCTTAGGGCTGTGCGATCGCACCTCCGCGTCGGGCATCGCCTGCTCCCATGAGCGAACCGTCAGCCCCGATCGCCACTGAATGAACGCCGCCAAAGAACATATTGGCCTGCTGCCACCAGATCTTTTCATCAGTCATTCCCACCCCTGCGGCCTCCAGTGCCGAACGGTCAAAGCCCGGCTCTAGGTGAAAGGTTTCGCGCTCCCAATGGACACGGGGGGCACTGACAGCCGCTTCTAGAGACATTCCGAAATCAACAGCATTGAGAATGACCTGTAAAATCGCTGTCCGAATGCGGTTGGAGCCGCCTGACCCCAAAACCAGCTGGGGTCGATTGCCCTGCAGCACCATGGTTGGGGCCATCATGGACGAGATTCGCTGGTTGGGCTGCCACTGGTGAAATCCGTGCGGGTTTAGATCCTCTTCCCCCAGCATATTGTTCACCATAATGCCTGTGCCCGGAATCACATAAGAAGATCCCTCTCCATTGGAAGTCGTGACGCTGGCGGCATTGCCCTCTGCATCAACAACGCTGACGTGGGTGGTGCTGCCCCACTTGTTTAAGGCTCCTTGATAGGAATCGTGGTAGTGCGCTAGGTGCGATTCTCCCAAAAACCAGTCGGCAATATTGGCCTGATAAAGATTAGCGTCGTACCCATCCCGACGCGCCTGGTTGGTCAAGCTCATCGCCTCCCGTAGCAGGGCCAGGTACGCTGGGTTACCGGGCTGCAGCGATTTCAGGGGAGCCTGTTCTAGCAGCTTTAGGGCAAAGGCAATCAGCGTGCCTCCAGAGCTCGGGGGCGGGTTGGTC